>JAKLHL010000240.1 GCA_022710165.1 Bdellovibrionales bacterium
GCGACGAGCCCCCCCCCCCCTCCCTTAGCGCCTTTTGGCGCTTTCTTTATAGCTTTACAACCCTGTTATATTTGAACATCCCAAGTTCTATCATTGTCCTGTTTGGCAGTACAAAACCCACGCTAGTCTCTAGATTGTTTATCCTGTCATACGCATTTACGACTGAACTTATTATGCCATTATAGAACAAACCCCTTCTAATCGTTGTACAGATATAACGTTCCTTGTGCCAGTCGTTGTAGTAAGCCATCCACGACAGAAGCTGTATCACTGCAAGCATGTGTGGGTCGCTGGACTTGAACCTTATCAAATAGTCCATGACGCTGTCCGCGCCAGCAAGATCAGGTTCGCCGAACAAGACCAATCTGACCTTATCCTTGTCGACCACGGCGTTATCGGTCATCATGTACTTTATTAGGTTGTCTAGAGCCGTTTCAAGGTCTTCAGCCTTGTAGTGGTTGGGTAGTGATCCATTTATGGCCTCTAGGGCATCTCTTTCTGTCATTAGCTGACAGGGTTTATGTGAGAACTTGTCGGCTTTGTTTATAACAGTAGGGAAAAATCCTTCTAAGTCAAAATATGGGAGCAAATAATCCTCTTTTATCTTCTGTATCCTTTGAACATTTAATATCGTCGAGAATGTTCTATCCCTCTCAATATTAACACCTGAATTATCTAAAATAAGCAGATGTGAAAGTGCCTCTTCCTCGACCGGATATATCTCTCTTAACATTTCATACATCGTATTGAAGAAACCGATCTGGCCTTTTATATAAGACCCGTAGTCCCAGTTCACTTCTTCCATCGCCTGTGAACCAATAAAATACTTATGCTCACTTCCATTGTTCTCGTAGGTCAGCATCATGCCTTTTGGCTCTTCCTGGACGTCTATAGAACCAGGCTCTGTTTCCAAAAGATAAGATATCTTGTTAAGCTCACTCAACACAGCGCCTGTCATCCTGGCAAGATATGCAAAAGTATGCGCAGAGCTGTTATCTGTAAAATCATTTATGTATTTACCAAATTTTGAAAGATGTATGGAGATACTTCCGTCACCGTTCAAGTTCAAGCCCATGAAGGTACCGTTATAATAATTCAATCCGCTCTGATCGTTGTTATTTGCACTCACAGAAAAAGACATGACAAAACAAGAAAAGATTACAAGGAAGGTCTTCATTCTGATAGCCTCCTAAGATCCCGCCAATAATGACATATTTCTGTCACACTGTCATATACAAAAAGTACCACAATTAAATCTTTTGATATCAATAACTTAAATAACAAGTCTAGCTCTAAAATAAGCTTACCGTGGCCCTTATAGAATAGTAAAAAGTCTGATTTCGTGGCAAAATCAATAGCCTATATGGACAGGATCCCTAATATCAATGTCGATAATAAGAGGCAGGGGCGTCACCCTATCCTTACCATAGTTATATATATAGCACTTTTTTTCTTTATACTATTCTCTGCTGAGTATGTTTTCATAAGAAAGAACATACTAAAGAACGTCAACCCCATAACAAAAATGCAGGAACAGTATCGAGAAAAAAAATATCCAAACGT
>JAKLHL010000025.1 GCA_022710165.1 Bdellovibrionales bacterium
TTCTGGGAAAGTATTCCTAAGTGCACTTAACACATTGGTGAGAGCATCATCTGTGTGGGCGTAATCAACGAATATATTATAGCCCCTGCTCACCCTTTCCAATCTTCCTGGTATGACGGCAGATCTCAACAAAGCTTCTTTAGCCGTCTTATAATCTACGCCGTAGACTTCCACTGTTGTAGCTATAGCAGCAAGGGCATTGTATATGTTATGCCTGCCTATAAGTGGCAATTCAAACTCATGGCTGTTTTTCCCGTCATTAATTGTAAAAGTTGAACCGTGTATATTAAAGTCATAAGAAGTAACCCTTAGGTTAGCCTCTTCTGAGAATCCATATGTATAAAGCCTAACGTCCTTCAAAAGACTGACGAACTCGACCAGCTTTTTACCATAAGGACAATCTATGTTTATTATGGCTGTTTTGTTCTTTTTTGTGCTCTTTTCCAATATCTCGGTAAAAAGCCTCTTCTTTGCAGAAAAATAGTCGTCCATGTCCTTGTGAAATTCCATATGGTCCCTTGTAAGGTGTGTGAATACAGCTACATCAAAATCTATGTCCCAGACCCTTCCAAGTACTATCCCGTGAGAAGATACCTCCATGGCAACATGAGTAACATTAGCCTCGACCATGTCGCTTATTATCCTTTGAAGATATAATGATTTAGGGGTTGTATACTCTATTTCCCTTATTTCCCTACCATCGTACCTGTACATTATGGTGCCTATGACGCCGGCACTCATACCTGCTGCGTTGATTATCTGCTCGATCATGAAGCAAGTTGAGGTTTTCCCGTTAGTACCGGTAACACCTATGACGTTAAGAGACCTTGAAGGATGATCATAGAAATAAGCGGAAGCTTTAGATACAGCCTCAATAGTATCTTGAGCGACCACCACAGGGACTTTCTTTGAGCTTATCCTGTCAAAGCTTTTCTTATATTCCTTCTTGGCGGCCCTGTTATCAAAATAATCCTTAGAGACCACAAGCGCTACAGCACCTTTATCCAGTGCTTCATCTATGAAAAGATGTCCGTCGTCCTGTTCCCCTTTTATACAGAAAAAAAGATCACCTGGTTTTACCACCCTAGAGTCATATTCAACATTCGATATCTCTACTGGCCCTATATTAGAGGACCACAGGACGTTGATGTTCGATATTATATCAGTAAGCTTCATTTCTCCTCCGATCATTCATTAGATATCTTTGTGCCGATCCTGAAGTTCTCAGGATTCGCTATGGAGATGATCAAGTTATTACTTTTAGCTATCTCTATGGAGTCTTTACATACGACCTTGCACCCTTTATTCACTATATCGTACAGCGTGTCGTAACTCATCTTGTCAAACTTTGTGACATGGATATTAACCTTTGGATCATCGTCATACACAGCTCCAACATCTTTGAACAGGACACATTGTTCAGCCTTCAAGGCGCTCGCCAGGACCACGGCCGTGATGTCAGATCCGCCTCTTCCTAATGTTGTTACTTCTCCGTTGCTGTCAACCCCCTGGTAACCAGGGATAACCGGTACCACGCCTTGATCAAGCAGTTCCTTTATAGATCTTGTATCAACGTTCTCCACCTTTGCGCTAAAGTGCTCAGAATTGGTCTTTATACCCAGCGTGGTAAAATTCATTGATTTTGACTTTATCTCAGACGACAGCAAGACCATGGAAAGAAGAGCTGCTGCTTTTATCTCGCCCGTGCAAAGAAGATGGTCCAGTTCTCTCTTGTATCCGCACCCGTCTATATCAGCTGCCATTTCTATCAATCTGTCTGTTTCATCACCCATGGCCGACACAACGGCAACTACTTTATGCCCTTTATTAAGGCACTCAGATATACGCAGAGAAGCTGTCCTGAGTTTCTCTATGCTAGAGATTGTCTTACCGCCGAATTTAAGTACTATTATACCCATATTATTTATTTAACCTTATCTAGCCTGCCTAAGCCTTCTTCTATTTTTTCTATAGACGAGGTAGTTGATACCCTAAAATAGCCTTCTCCATTTTCACCTAGACCGACACCAGGCATTAAAAGCACCTTTTTTTCTTCCCATATCTTTTTTATGTATGCTTCCGACGAGGTAAATCCTTTTGGAAGTTTTATCCAGATAAAAAAGGCCGCATTAGCCGGATATGCATCATAGCCTTTCTCTTTGAGTATCTTAAGGCTCTTTTCCATCTTGATCCTGTATTTTTCTGCCACCTCGTCAATGTATGAGGTCATCCTAAGAGCAAGTGCTGCAGAGAATTGAATTGGTACGAATTGTCCCACATCAAAGACCGACTTAACTTTTCTTACGTTAGCGATGACATCCTTGTTGCCGACCATATATGCCATTCTCCACCCGACCATATCAAAGGTCTTGGAAAGAGAACCTATCTCCACAGAACAATCCTTAGAACCTTTCACCTGAAGCAGTGTTGGATGTTTTGTAAAAGAAAGGTCCCTATAAACAGCATCGTAACAGAGTATGAGGTTATTCTTGTTGCCAAATTCAACGAACCGGCCAAAATCCTCAAGGCTGCAGCTGGCACCAGTCGGGTTGTGCGGATAATTTATATACATAAGCCTGGTCTTTGGGCTTAAACATTTTTTAAGATCGTCGTTGCTGGGAACATACCCTGTCTCTTCTTTAAGCTTTAACATTACAGGTTCACCGTCGGCCAAAAGTACGCAATTAGCATATGCAGGGAAAGACGGATCCGGAACTATCGCTTCGTGTCCAGGATCTAAACAAGCCTGTGCTATAGAGGCAAGACCGTCCTTGCCTCCCATTAATATCTGTACCTCATTATCGGGATCAAGCTCTACGTCATACCTATCCTTATAGAAATACGCTACCTCTTCCCTAAGCTTCTTGAGGCCTTTCTCGACAGTATAGATATGGTTCTCTGCATATTTAAGTCTAAGGGTGAGCTCAGAGAGTACCTCTCTTGGAGGCAAGCCTTGCGGAAGTCCTCTGCTAAGATCTATTAGTTCGGGATCGCCATTCCTTAAAACATCAAGTTTTCTGAAAATAAGCTCTCTGATTTTGGACACTCTTTTGCTGAATTCACGCTTCACTACTTTACACTCCTTTGTAATGATTATAACTATATACCTATGATATTGCCCAATATACTAGGAAAAGAGTTCCAATGCATTAATAAAATTATATCAAAACTGCCTTCCAGCGGTGTAGGCGATGACTGCGCCATAATAGATCACAGCGGCAATAAAATGGTAATAAGCACCGACTCTTTTGTTGAGGACGTCCATTTTTCCCTTAAATACTTCAGCCTGCAGGGTATTGGGGAACGATGTGCAGAAGCGGCCATATCGGATATAGCCGCCATGGGCGCCAGACCAGCCAATATGCTGGTATCCATATCCTGTGATTCTGTTAAGAAAATAGAAGAAATAAGCATGGGTATAAAAAAGTCCCTTTCCAGACATAAGATGAAGTTAATAGGCGGGGATATAACTACGAGCAAAAAAATATTCATCAACATAACCGTTACGGGGAACTCCATTAAGCCAGTAAGAAGAAGCGGAGCCAAAAAAGGGGATTTAATATATTTAAGCTCATACACAGGACTGTCCGGTGCTGGACTTTACCTCATAAAGAACAGTATCAGCGGAAATACCAGCCTTAAGAACGCTCATTTAAAACCTATCGCCAAGATAAACGAGGGGCTTGAAATATCAAAGGTAGCAAGCTCAATGATAGATACCAGCGATGGATTGGCAAGTGAGTTGTACCATCTGGCCTGCTCTTCTATGTGCTCGATGAAGGTAAACGAACTGCCTATACACAAAGACCTAAAAAAAGTCTGCAGACAGATAAAAAAGGACCCGATGGAGTTCGCTCTTTACGGCGGAGAAGATTATCAGCTTCTTTATACAGTAGCTCCGAAATATTCTAAAAAAGCTATCGGGTTAAAGATAGGCGTCGTCGGCGAAAAGACAAAGAAGCCTTCAATCAGCATAAAGCTAAAAAATAAGAATGTAAAACTAGACCCCAAAAGGGTATTCTTGCACTTTTGATCAGGACCTGGAAACAAGCACTACAGGTATACCGACATTAACGGCCATCTCGTTAAAATGTTCCAATATATCCTGATAGCCACCGTGGTTCCTCGTTATCTTTGAACTAAAGGAATAAAGATCATCTATGATAACAAGATCAACGGCTCCCTTGTCCTTAAGTTCCTGAACGTTTATCCAGAAATTGCTGGAGACATCCCCTTCAGCGACGTGAACACTTGAATGGTAGATTATAGAGCACGCCCTCTCGAACGCATCCTGAGCACCATCCAAGAAAGCACCCTTTTTTACCATGTTCTCTGTAACCCCGCTCAAGGCCATGACCATTTTTGCAAGGATCTCTTCTCGCTGATAGTTGAAACTTAAGTAGAGCACACCCTTTGCCTGGCCGATCACATCCAAAGAAAGAAGGATAGCAGGGTCCTTAAGGTCTAGCTCCCCGGCTGAAGCATCCAAAATAGTGAGCGGAGCTTTTGCGATGTTCCTTGCTACACCTGTAGAAAGGAGGCTGAAGCCCATACCCCTGATCTTGGAAAAAAGTTTTTTTGTTTTGAATTTATTGAAATTAACTACTGATTCTTCTGGAAAACTTAGACGAGCACCATCAACTTCTACGCGCGGCATCACCATAACAAGCACCCCCAATAGTTCAAAAAGAGCGTTTAATTTGAGCTCCGATATTCCCCTACTAAAAATTATATACTCATGGCCATGAAGTTCGCAATAATAAATTAGGACATTTTTTTGAAATGACACTGGCCTCGCCTTTACCCAGAGCAAGCTCCATATCCCCGCAGACCCCTGTTATAAAAACCGGGAAATCAAGACCCCTATTGTCTATCCCGCTTTTCAAAAGGCTCTTATGCCTGGTGCAAAAGCCAAGATCAAAGCCCCTTTGGTTAAGGAAATTAACATCGTTGTCTTTTGAACTGCAGTGGTGGGGTACCTGCAGAATGGAAAATCTGCTCTTTGTCCTTGAAAGCTCACTTAACAGCGTCTTTGAGTATGGAGGTCTAAGGTCAGACATAAAGTTAACATCGTAGTACTGGTTCCTTATGGAAAAAGCCAGTTCTTGTTTGGTACCTGGTTTACAATCCCTGGGGGTGTGGAACTTAACAGAGTATCCTTCTCCTAATACAAATCCCGAGCCGCTGCAGGCGACATAAAGCTCTGAAGAAAGTTTAAGCCTTGATATTTTCCCCGCCATAAAAGGAGTGGTCACGATCCTTTTTACATTCAAACTGGAAAGCAACTGAGAAAGCCCTCCAATGTGATCAAGATCGCCATGACTAAGTATGAGATAATCAACCTCTTTGACTTTCTTGATGCTTATCTTTTTCAATGCCTTAGAAGTGCTGCCACCTCCAGGCCCCGTATCAATTACAAACACTTTATTACCGATCATGCCCAGCACTACATCCCCGCTGCCGTTTATCTTCTTTGCTCTATCAAGGTCTATGTTAAAGATCCTGTCACCAGACATGTAGTTGTAGTAATATACAATGAACAGCGACGACAACAAAAAAGCCACACTATATATAACAAACCCTTTTGTACGGTCTAGGCTAAAGCCTTTTTTAAAGATCCCCATTGAAGCCGCTAAAAGAGAATAGAGGTACAGACACTCAAAGAGGTTTATGCTGTTCAGCTTTAAAACTGATTGTTTACAGAAAAGTGACAGCAACTTGATCAGCCACACAAAAGCCCCAGTGCTAAGGTCCATCAAGGTCACAGCCCACTGTTGATCGAAATAAGTAAAAATGAGCATTAAAAGCTGAAATGGGAAATACAGAAAACTGAACACGGGTATGGCAACAGCATTGCTGAATATATGAAATATGTTCATTGAGCCTGAGCTATGAAGATTAAGGGGTATCAAGAACAAAAAAACACAAACACTTGCCATTATAAATCCCGACGGCCTGCATAAAACGAGGGCCAGCACGGCCAAGAACGAATAGTGGAACGCATAAGAAAAAATAGAATCTGGAAGAACAAAAAGTACGACGATACATGCAATACAGAATATGACTATCCTATCCTTTATCTGCCTTACGAAAAAAGAGGCCATAACAAGACCAAGCATCAATAAAGACCTAAGTCTTGGGACCTCTAGCCCGATATTCCAAACGTACGCCGACGAGACCAAGAACCCGATCGGCAACGAGAAGTAAAAGAGCGGGAGATGCCGTTTGTTCATAAGACCGAACAAAAAGTAACAAAGAGCCCCGCTCATCATGTAGAACAATAGCGATATACTACCAACATGAAGCCCCGAAATACTTAAAAGATGTCCAGTACCAGTATCGTAAAAATAAGACGCTACAGTTTTGGATTCTGGGGTCTGGTCTTTAAGCCGGCAACCAAGGAGCATAAGATTGTAGATATATGAGTAAGGACCACTGGAGCCTTTTTCTTTAAAGATGTCCTTAGAGCAATAAACAACCGCCGACCTGGTGTTCGAACCAAAAAAGCAGGCATATGCAATTGCAAATAAAAGAAGCACAAAACAAACTGTTCTTGCCACAAAAAGACACATGCAAGCCGGGCACTAACTTAAAAGAGAAGTAAGAATGTTAAGATAGTGACGTTTTTCTAGTCACAACGTACAGGTATTATCTGAAGGTCTTTAGGTTCAATATTTATTTCTTTTTTGAGGACGCTGGCACCTTGCGATCTTATATCTATTGTATTCGGGCCTTTAGGGAGCCTTATTCTGGCTATCCTAAAATCCTTCGGTAAAGTAGACCAGCCTCTGGTATCCGGTACAGTAGCTGCTTGCAGCAAGAGCCCCGTCAAAATACCCAAGCCCTCGTTCTTCGTAGCCTTGGCTACGCCGTAACCTATAGCGACCTTTGTGCCAACACCAAGAAGTCTTTTTGCCATTATCCTGTTTATGCGTTCCGCCAAATTCCTTCTAGCCACATCCTCCAAGTTCAACACTACGTCGCCAGATCCAAGTAAAAGACCACCATCACCATAAACGCTTAGATTGCCGTCAGAATGCGTCCTGGTGTGGAACTCTGGCAGCATACTGTTGTACCTGCTTTGTCTTTTGATCGGTATTTGCCCATAGGAATAAAGCACAAGAACATCACCGCAATCCTTGCATCGCCCTTTAAGGGCATCACTCAATCGTAAACCAGGATATTTTTTCTGAACATCCCTAGCAAGGTACATATTGTTTGAATATACAGCACAGCGATAAGCATCATAAGCAGCCTGCTCAAATGAAGGCTCGATCGCTAGAACCCTTGAATAGTCTATCCTTGCATGGTCATATTTACCCTGCATCTCATATATGGAGGCTGAAATATACCAAGCGAGCGGGCTTTCCTCGAAGTCTTTCATGCCCTTATCTTTAAGCACAGCAACTAGGTTATTTATCCTTCTACACTCAACTAGAGCATCCTCGTATTTTCCAAGCATGAAGTAAGAGACCGCCAAATAGACGTTGATCATTATCCTTTCATAATCAAGTGGAACGAACTTCTTGAAAGTATCCGTCGTTATAACAGACACCACCTCTTCATTTATGCTGGTAAAATCCTTTACCTCTGAAAGTCTTTCCGCCTTGGTAAGTACCTCTATGGCTTCCTTATACTCACCATCCTCGAACAAGGCAGTCCCGCGGTCTAGAAGATAAAGGATCTGGTCCTTCCCTTCCTTTTCAGATTTTGTCTTTAATGAATCAGCAGCACTTTGATATTCCCCTCTATTGAACTTAGAGAAGAAACCCGACTGCTCTGTCATATAATTAGAGCAGGCGCTGAATAAAAAGACCAAAAGTACAAAGAGATATATCTTACATCGCATAGGAACGTTTTTTATAGAGCTTCTTTATCTCCTTTTCGTCGGTCCAAACTATCAAACCTGTTCTTATGTCAGTCGCGTTCAGTGTCAGCTTGTAATAAATGACCTTCTTTGCACCTACTTCCTGAACATTAGACGAGAAGTCACCACTCAACATATAGTCAGACCCCACCTGATAGCCTTTTGATTTAGCTGTGTCCTTGGCAACGTTCCCGCTTTCTGCCTGATATTGATACTCTTCAGACAGCGTCCCTCTTTGCAGCTTATCATGGAACTGGACTTTGCCGCTCTTTATCAAGGCTGTCCTTATTTTGTCAGTCAGTGACTGCATATCTATGTGCTCGCTCGTCGAGTTTGAAACGTTCTCTACCTGAAAAACAGGAGCCTTCTTTGCGTCTGTTATTATCTTGTGGGCAAGCAAAGAACCCACAAGTGAGTCTGCCATTATCTTCATATCAGATTCATTGTATCTGTCGTCCAACAAGATAACCCTGTCAGGGTCTGTATATTCACCTTTTGTAAAAGCTCTCTGACTTGAGCAGGATGACAATAAAGTCAGAAATGTGACGGAAAGGACGAATAAAGAACGCATAAGATCCTCCTGAATAAATTATTTTTAATTAAAAAATCAGCTAAAGTGTAATACAATTTAGCTGCATGTCAAAGCTGGGTTTATTACTTCTTATTACCATCTGCACTAGCACAGTGCAATCACAAGAAAGGTCTGTAGACCCAAGATCGTCCGCGCCAAAGAACGTCCAACAAAAGAACAAGGTGAAGGCCTCGGCCATTTTTATGGCTGGATTGGACGAATTCGATAAAGGTAACTACGAGACCTCCTATTATAAGTTCTCTGAGGCCTCCGAACAAAAGAATATATCCAGAGAGGAAAAGGGAATCGCTCTCTACAATTCAGCCCTTAGCCTAGAGAGGATGAAGAAGTATAAGAAAGCAATAGAACAATATACCCTGCTGTCTTCTGATCAAAGCACGAGGGATCTTTTTAAGGATTCCTACTACAGGATAAGCGCATGCTGCCACAACACTAAAGACTGGGCCTGTGTAATAGGCAGCATGGAGAATTGGAAAAACTACGGTAAACCACTTTCGCTTTCCGAGGAGTTTGAATACCGTATAAGGAAGGGAACTGCTCTTTACCATTTAAAATTATACAGGGACGCCATAGAATACATAAGCTCTGCTACTAAAGTTCTGAACTCAAACAAGTCTTTCATATATTCAGATGCAAGAAAAAGGGGCTTCGATGACGGTAAAATAAATCAGCTGGCCCTGTGGGGATTAGAGGCAATGGCTGGTTCTTACAAAACAACGGGCGACAGCATTAACATCTCTTACACAGAAGAGGATGAAGGCAAAATAAACATGGAGTCTCTCTCCAGGCTCTTAGAACTCAAGGCTTACTATTACCTAAGGTCCCAAGACGCATACCTTGAGATGTTGAACTACGGCGACAAGGATTCAGCAACCAAGGGCTTGTTCCTGCTCGGGGAACTCTACGGCGACATATACAAGAACTTGCTTGGGAGCGAGATCCCTCCAGACATAAAAAAGCTCAAACTCGAAAAAACCTATACTAATAAATTAAAAGAGACCTTAAGACCGATAAAAGAAAAGGCAAAAACAACTTACAAAAAGAACGTCGAGCTTTCTGCAAAATATAAGTTCACGAATGAGTGGACAGAAAAAAGTTCTAAAGCTCTCTTATCGCTCTAACGACACTTTCAAGAGCTTTTGGATCACCAAATATGACCGCAGTGCCATAAGAACCGTCGTTGTTCATCCTGGTCTGGAGTACACCGCCTTCAACAGTTGTTTCCATTACGTCAGGGACGAGGAAGGTATATTTAGATGCTCTCTCTGAATTTGAACTGATCTTCTTCATAAGGTACATTCCGCCTAAACTTATGTCGCGCAGATGATAGTAATTTATTATCTCGCCAGTATCCTCTTTAACGAGCACGCTCCTAGATGGTTTAAACCTAGGATATTTTCTTCTGTTTACCGACAGATCCTCTCTGGTATTTGAAACGGCAAGCATATGTTTTCTCCTCTGCAATTTATTCTGAGTGGCCCGATTTATAGTAAATGCAATAGCTGTGCCACAAAACAAAATCATATAAGTCCTTGAAATTACTAAATACTGCCAAACATGATGTAAATGCCCTATGCTCTAAAAATTAGTCACTTTAAATCACTTAAGCTAATTAAACCCTTTAATTACAGATGCTTAAGTGGGGTGTAAAAAAACTATTCGATATTGTAAAAAATATATGTTACTTTGCTTTTGCATGTCTAATTTAAGATTCCCCAAAACACCAAAGACCATAAAAGTCATAATCTATGTTAACGTGATCGTATATATAGCAAGTTTCATATCAGAAAGGTTCGGCTTGGACTTGTCATTGATATTTGGCGCGACACCAGTATTAATAATAGAAAAGTACTTCTTATGGCAGCTTTTTACGTACATGTTCGTACATGCGAACATTTTCCATCTGCTCCTTAACCTCTTAATGCTTTGGATGCTTGGAACAGAGCTTTATTATCTGTGGGGAAGGAACTTCTTTATTAAGTATTACTTCATTTGCGGTTTGGGCGGAGGGATTTCCATACTATTAATGTCTTTCGTCGACCAGCGGACAGCCTTAATACCGACCGTTGGTTCAAGCGGAGCTATCTTTGGGCTTCTTTTGGCCTACGGGATAACGTTCAAGAATAAGTTGTTGTATGTTCTAGGATTATTCCCTGTGAAGGCCGGTATATTGGTAATAATACTGGGCGCTGTGGAATTCTTCTCTCTGTTCTCAAACAAAGACAGTTCTATAAGCCATATCGCGCATCTTGGCGGACTCATAACAGGGCTTGCCTATCTAAAAATAAAGGAACTAGAGAAAAAACTGACAGCTAAAAAATACTCAAAATTAAAAGAGAGATACAAGGTCGTTGTTGATAACAGGGATATAGACAATGACAATCCCAAGCTTTGGAATTGAACAACTGTCTACAAGCCATACACCAATATACCACGCCACAAACAACAAGGTGTTGTTTTTGTTAGGTTTTTAAATGTGGTATGGAAATTGCACAATACTATATGTAAAGGGACTAAAAAACCTTACATAGGGGAGATAGAAAAATGAAAAAGATACTAGTACTTTTAGCAGTAATAGCAATAAGCGCTTGTGGAGTGCAAAGGCCAAGACCTTTGACTATATCATTAGTAACTCCATCTGCAGATCCGCTTGCTTCACAGGGAGGCATGAAGGTAACTACAGAGAGCATCTACAACGTAAAGGTCGATTGGGACATATCAGATATTAATGCATACGGCGTAAAGATAGTAGCGGCTAGAGCTAACGACATAGATTGTGGCGAACCTATCGCTACAGCAACACTGTGGGGTGTTCCTAATTCAAGTGCCAACACCAGCAATATAATGTACCAGAATTTGGGAAGGATATTTGAAAGATCAGGCGTTAATTTGTCAGTATTCACGGCTGGCGAATATGCTCTATGCTTGGTAGCGACCCAGTACGACAGGGAAAGCTCCCCTAGCATACCAGTTTTCATGTACCTTACAGTTCCACAGGCTGGGACTGGGGCAATGGGATACTATTATCCTGCGCTGTAATATATAAACAGAGATCAAACTTCTTGTTTTTTTCTGCGTCCTTTTTTAACTATCTTTTCATACTGTAGTTCTGCAGACTCTACGGCCTTTTTCCAAGAACCGAAGCATCTTCTTGCAGCTGCATACAAAGGATCGCTGGCACTTATATTACGTAATTTACCCTGGTCGAACAATTCCCTTATCTCATAGATCACTTTATCTTCATCCCAATGGCCGCTCTTCTTTAGATTTTCCTTCAACCTGAAGTAATATACTGCATTAGGGTTCTCACCGAGTTTGTCCGCTATTTCTTTGTCACTCATTTTCTTGAAGCTTTTCCTGATGAAATCCTTTTCTGAGCCATCGAACCTGTCCAAGTTAAGTTTCAAACCCCAGCGATGGCGATATGTGTTGATGCTGTTCTTGCTTCTTCCAAGTATCTTTGCAATATCCTCAGTAGACAGCGTCTGATAATTCTTCTTCAAGAACTCCATATCATTATCGGACCATTTTTTATTACTTACTTTCTTTATCTCATAATAGTCATAGCCGCATGCCCTTACAGCAGCTTTCCAGGATCCGAAGTGAGTAACGGCGGCATTATATAAAGACGAATTATTCCTGTGGTTCCAGGAAGCGCTCTTGTTCTCAAGTTTTCTTATTTCGTCCATGACCTTTTTTGGAGACCATTTCTTTCTTATTCTTCCCATAAAGGATCCCTCCAACTTTTGTCTCATCTAAAACAATAGTTCTGACACTTATTAATTATATTACTAATATATATAAAAAGTCAACCTGTTGTAGATCAGGCTTTAGTAACACTTATGCCCAGCTCTTTTAACTGGTCCTGACTT
>JAKLHL010000026.1 GCA_022710165.1 Bdellovibrionales bacterium
AGGGCTGCTTTTTGGCATAGTCCAGGGAGGCATGCATCACGACCTTAGGGAAAAGAGCCTGGACCAACTTTTGAACATTGGTTTTGATGGATATGCACTTGGCGGTTTTAGCGTCGGAGAACCCAAGAACGAAATGTACGACACCCTTGGCCTTACTATGGAAAATGTAAGATCAAGGATAAGCGGTGTTCCTATATATCTTATGGGTGTAGGCGAGCCAGAGGACATACTCTTTGCAGTAAAGCACGGGGTCCAGATGTTCGACTGCGTTATCCCTACAAGGAATGCAAGGAACGGCGGGCTTTATACTTTCGGCGGTAAGATGTCCATAAAACAGGCCAGGTACATAGACGACCCGTTGCCAATAGAGGACGATTGTGATTGTTATACGTGTAAGAATTTCTCTAGGGCCTATTTGAGGCACCTCTATATGTCTGGAGAGCTTTTGTCGTACTATTTGAACACGGTCCATAACCTAAGGTTTTTTATGCGTTTTATGGATAAATTGAGACAGGCGCTTAAAAATGGCAAGTATGACGATTTTTATGCTGATTTTTTGAATAATTATAATAAAGATAATGTCTAATAAAATTCACCAAACCAATGGAGGTTTAAAATGATCTATTTATTTTTTCTAGCTAACAACGTTTTTGCACAGGCTGCACAGGGGCCAAAAGGGATCATGGGTATAGCTAATATGCTACTCCCTTTTGTTCTGATCATAGGTATTTTCTACTTTTTGATGATACGTCCTCAGCAGAAACAAAGAAAACAGCACATGGCTTTCCTTTCTGGCCTTAAGAAAGGTGATGAAGTCGTTACATCAAGCGGGATAATCGCAACTGTTTATTCTGTGTCTGACAAGACAGTTACTTTGGAACTTAACGGCGACGTTAAGATAAAAATGCTTAAAGGGATGGTATCAGCTAACGCAAAAGATGCAGTAAAGGAGTAACTCTATGTTTAGCGCAAAATGGCGTTTTTACTTTGTCATTATTCTCGTGCTTGGGGCTGTTTGGACAATATCACCGATCTTTGTTTCTCATAACAAGGCACCTTATTGGCTCCAAAAGGTAATACCCTCAAAAGGCCTTAAGCTTGGTCTTGATCTTCAAGGCGGAACGCACCTTGTATTAGGTGTCGACGTTGATAAGGTCGTTCTAGAACAAACAGACAGGAACGTAAGCAGACTTGATACTCTTTTTAAGGATAAAGAGATCCCATTTGAGAGTGTAAGCAGGGTTGGAGACACCAGCAGATTATCTGTGAAGCTAAAGAGTGCAGCAGATGAAGCCAAGGTGAGGGAATTTGTAACAAAATACACAAATATGGCCTTTTCCGCTTCAGGCAATAACGAAGTCGTGTTTGACCTAAAGGACGAAGAGAAGAGCTATGTTAGGAAGAATGCCGTTAGCCAGACCATAGAGGCTATAAGGAACAGAATAGACGAATTCGGCGTTAACGAGACCAGCATACAGGCACAGGGTTCTGACAGGGTGGTCGTCCAGCTCCCAGGAGTAAAGGACGTAACAAGAGCTAAATCCATCATAGGAAGAACAGCAAAGCTTGAGTTCAAACTGGTCGTTCAAGACGCCAATTTTGGACGTGAAAGGGTGTATGAAGTCGTTAATAAGGCAAAAGAAGCAGGCATAGTTTACGACGATAAAATTTCTTATATAGACTATGTTGACAAGCTTAACGCATTTGCCGCCAACAAACTTCCAAAAGACACGATGATACTTTTTGAGAAGAAGGTCGACCCTACTAATAATAAGAAGTTCCTGGAGCCTTACTTGCTGCAGAAATCAAGTCCGGTAACAGGTGACGATCTTAAGGATGCATATGTAGGCTATAATAATGAGTTCGGTGAGCCTTATGTAAGTTTCCAGATGAACACCAACGGTGCAAGGTTCATGGAAAAGACCACCGGAGAGAACATAGGAAAACAACTCGCAATAGTTCTGGACAAGAACGTTTATTCAGCACCTGTAATACAGGCCAAGATAAGTGACTCTGGGCAGATAACGCTCGGTTCAGGCAGGGCAATAAGTGAGCTTCAACAGGAGGCAGAGGATATAGCCCTTGTATTGAGGGCCGGCGCTCTTCCTGCACAGCTTACCTTTGAAGAAGAGAGGGTAGTTGGTCCTTCGCTTGGTAACGACAGTATAGAACAGGGAAAACTTTCCTTTATACTGGGTGCTCTGGTCGTATTGGTGTTCATGGTCATCTACTACAGAAAGTCCGGTTTGATAGCAGATACAGCGGTCATGATGAACGTACTTCTGCTTGTTTCTGTCATGATGCTGTTCGGTGCTACACTTACACTGCCTGGTATAGCAGGTATAGTTCTTACGGTCGGAATGAGCGTTGATGCCAACGTCATCATAAATGAGAGGATCAGGGATGAATTACGTTCAGGCAACGACGGCAAGGCCGCAATAGAGATAGGATATGACAAGGCACTTTGGACCGTCCTTGATGCTAACATAACCACAGCGATAGCGGGCATAGTGCTTCTTCAGTACGGTTCAGGTCCTGTAAAGGGATTCGCTGTTACCTTGTTAATAGGTCTTATAACATCCGTATTCACAGGTGTTTATATTACAAGATGGGTCTTTGAGTACCTCTTGGAAAAAGATCTGCTAAAAAAGATCAGCATATAATATTAGTCGGAGGATAGACCTTTATGTTCAATTTAATAAAACCAAACACGAACTATGATTTTATAGGTACAGCTAAGATATGGATAACGATATCCAGTATAATAGTTGCAGCATCACTGGTATTCTTCTTCTCGAAGGGTTTGAACTACGGCGTAGATTTTACCGGTGGTATAGAGATGCAGGTAAAGTTCAATGATGCTTCGGTTAACAGCCAAACCTTAAGACAGGCTATGCAGGAACTGGGAATAGGCGACGTCCAGGTCCAAAAGTTCAGTGACTCTGATGCTAACGAGTATCTGATAAGGGTCGAAGGCTCTAATAGCGACCTTACAGAAAGCACAAAAGCCATAGAGACTAAACTTGAGTCAAAGTTCGCAAAAGGCTCATATGACATAAGGAAGATAGAAGTCGTAGGACCTAAGGTCGGAGAGGAATTAAAGTTCAGTGCGATATACTCACTTATATATGCCATGTTGGGCATATTCATCTACATAGCGATAAGGTTCGACTACAAGTTCTCCCCCGGCGCTATCATAGCTGTTATCCACGACGTTATAGTAACAGTAGGCGTTTATTCCATATTTGGATATCAGTTCACTCTTTCAACTGTTGCGGCACTGCTCGCGATAGTAGGTTACTCGGTTAACGATACTGTCGTTATCTATGACAGGATCAGAGAAGTAATGGAAAAACAAAAAGGCTCGTCCTTACCCGTTATAATAAACAAGGCCGTCAACGAAACGCTCGGCAGGACCATATTAACATCTCTGGTAACCTTGCTTTGCGTTGCAATGATGCTTATATTTGGAGGCTCCAGCTTGAGGGATTTTTCATTCCCTCTGATAGTCGGTATGATAGCCGGCTGTTATTCAACGGTGTTCATAGCGTCTCCGGTCATTATTTTAATGGATAGGTTGTTTAGCAAGAAAGAAGCTAAATAATGTCCAGATGTAAATGGAACATTAAGTCCACTATAACGGATAAAGGTAGAAAGCTGGCCGCAGAGCTTGGTCTCTCGCCGGTGTTCTCCCAGATACTCATAAATCGCGGTTACACGAACAAAGAAGATGTGGATGAATATCTGAACCCGGTCCTTTCAAAGCTTCCGGACCCTTTTCTGCTCAGCGATATGGAAAAGGCATCAATAAGGATAGCAGATGCCATCATCAAGAAAGAGAAGGTGTGCGTATATGGCGATTATGACATAGACGGTTCAACAGCCATAGCGTCGATGGTCGGCTTCTTAAGGTCTTTTGGCGTAGAGACTACTTACTATCAGCCGGAAAGGTTCGGGGATGGTTATGGTCTGCATAAAGAGGCTGTGGACAAGATAAGGTCTCAGGGTGTTAGCCTTGTAATAACAGTTGATTGCGGTACCACGAATATAGATACAGCTGAACATTGTCTGGAAAACGGCATCGACCTTATAATAACGGACCATCACAAAGTTGGCGTGGCCGTGCCGAGGGCATTCGCCTTCGTCAACCCTCACAAGCATGGAGAGAACAGGATATTCGAGAACCTTACGGGGGTCGGTGTTGCATATTATTTGATCATAGGTGTAAGGCGGGCCTTGATGGACAAGGCTTATTTTAAAGACGCTCAGATACCTGACCTCAAAGAATATTTGGACATAGTTGCCTTTGGGACCATCGCTGATGTTGTCCCCATACAGGGTATAAACAGGATACTGGTAAAAAGAGGACTCGACCTTTTGAACAAAGGTTCAAGGCTGGGGCTTAATGCACTTTCAAGTGTAAGCAATTTAAAGAACAGGATAGATTGTGATGCAGTGAGTTTTATCCTTTCTCCAAGAATGAATGCCGCCGGCAGGATGGGCAGCGCCTCAAGGTGCGTTGACCTTTTGCTGACCAAGGACCAGGATGATGCCGAAAGACTTGCAGGCATACTTCATGAAGAGAACAACAAGCGAATGGGCTTTCAAAAGGAGTCATGGACAGAAGCCCAGTCAATGGTGGAGTCACTAAGGTCAAAAGACCCAAAGGCTTTTTCAAACAAGTTTACCATAACCCTTACTTCTAATACCTGGCACCAGGGCATAATAGGAATAGTCGCTTCAAAATCAGTTGATAGGTGGTTCAAACCCACGGCTGTTTTTACCTCCTCTTCTGATGGTTTCTTAAAAGGATCGGCCAGGAGCATCTCTGGAATAAACATTTATGATATCTTTTCAGAGTTCAGGGACCTCTTTGAGGATTTTGGCGGTCACGACATGGCGGCAGGCATGAGCTTAAGGTCAGAAAGGATAGGGACCTTTGAGACTCTTTTTGAGGAAGGAGTTAGGAAAAGCTGCCCAAACCCTGAAACCCTTATACAGTGCCTTGATGTCGACTTAGAGGTAAAAGCCTCAGACCTAGGGCTAAGGGTGGTGAACGAAATATCCATGATGGAGCCTTTTGGCATAGACAACCCGGCCCCACTGTTCTTTTCAAGTGCCAAGGTTTTCAACAAATGGGTCTTGAAAGACAAACACCTAAAGCTGAAACTTGATAATGGTATAGATGCTATCGGTTTTAATATGGCAGAGCTCGCAGACTCAATAGGACCAAAGGTGGACATGGTCTTTAGGCCAAGTATCAATGAATGGAACGGTAATAAGCAGCTGCAGTATGTTCTCTCCGATATTGAATAATAATATCAAATAGTTAAACCCCGATAATTAATACTTGACCTTTAAAGTGTTTTTTTGGTACAAATTTAATTAAGAGGGGAGCTTGGCTCCAACATACATAGTGAGGGGTAATGACTTTTAATTTTAAAGAGACAAAAAAATACGGGTACTACTTTGACCATAAGTTCTCTAAATATATGATTATAAAGCCTTTTTTCCACAAAAATAGAGTGCTTATAAGCATGGTCATAGCTGTAATCTTCATGGTTTCATCCTTATGCTTCTTTAGCGTCAGGACCTATGAGGCCATGGAACTAAGCCACCTAAAGAGCTTCATTGCTGACTTTATGGAAGTCAACGGCATGAAAAAGCTTAATGAAAGCGAGATCACCGTTTTGGCAAAAGAGGTAAAGAGGGCTGGTTTAAAGTACGACATAGATCCAATGCTGGTCCTTTCCATAATTACTGTAGAGTCTTCATTCAATAAAGACGCCAAATCCCCAATGGGAGCCAGAGGCCTTATGCAGCTTATGCCTGGCACAGCAAAAAAACTCTGTATGGAGATGGGTGTAAAGTATAGTGACAGGGTTTTCACGGACATAGAGACCAATGTACATGTTGGTACATACTATCTTTCAAAGTTATCTTCAAAGTACAACAATAATATGAAGCTTTACCTTGCGGCATACAACAGAGGGCCAGGCCAGGTTGACCGCATGTTAAAGGAAAATAACAGTATACCTAGAAGCTATTACTCCAAAATAGTGAAGACCTATCAAAAGTTCTCTATATAATGTATTTATAGAAACAGGCGGGGTGAACTATGTACGAAGTAAGGATAACCGGTAAATTCAATTCAGCTCACAATCTAAGGAACTACAAAGGTAAGTGCGAAAATCTTCATGGCCATACCTGGAAGGTAGAGGTTTTTATTAAAGGTGATAAGTTGAGTTCAGAAGGTTTTTTGTGTGACTTTATTGATGTAAAGAGTGCACTTAAAAACTGCCTTGATAAGTATGACCATCAATATCTGAACGAACTGCCTCCTTTTGATAAGATAAACCCTACTGCAGAAAATCTTGCGCACACCCTGTTCACAGATCTTAAAGAGAAGTTCCCCGGTCTATATGAAGTCGTAGTATGGGAATCAGAGGATGCAAGAGCTGCGTTCAGACTTGATTAAAAATAGATCACAAAAAGCCTTAGTGCTTTGTTCTTCAGGATTGGACTCGGTCTACAATCTTTTAATGGCCAAGAAAGAGTTCAAGAACGTCGCTGTACTGTTCTTTGACTATGGACAAAAGGCCGCTCCTCAGGAATATATAAGGGTAAAGAAGCTTTGCTCCAGGCTGGACCTGGAACTTATAAGGGTCGACCTCCCTTGGTACAAGGACCTTGGCTCCTCTTTGCTTGATCATAAATTAAAGGTCACTAACTACAAAAGCACTACTGATGCCGATAAAGATACAAAAGTGAATGAGTGGGTCCCTAACAGGAATGGGGTTTTTGTTAGTGTTGCCGGTGCCATTGCTGAATCTGGTCGCTTTGGGACCATAGTCATAGGGATAAACAAAGAAGAGGCCTCAAGATATCCGGACAATAGTCCGGAGTTCCTGGACCGGTCTAACAAATTGTTTGAGGTGTCCACTCTTGAACACCCTGAACTTTATTCTTTCTCGGCGCTGATGGATAAACAGCAGATACTTAACAGCCTGGTACCTCTGATGAGGGAGAACGGCCTGACCCCAGACCTTGTCTGGAGTTGTTATGAAAGTTTCGAAAAAATGTGTGGAAGCTGCGAATCTTGTGTTAGGCTTAAAGGAGCGGTCCATAAAAACGGAATGGAGAATGAATGGAAAGGACTTTTCTTGAAATAAGGCATCTGGATGGAAATATAGATTACGATGGAAGCCAGCTAAGTCCACATTGGATATACAGGAACACGGGTGTCATGGGAGACGCCGCGGTAGCTTTCGTCGGTGCCTGCAATGTACTAGATAAGAATATGGTAGATCTTGAGGACGTTCTCGCACACAACGAGATACGTTCCTCTAAAATGTTACATTTCATAGTAGAGATATTCGGACGTGACTGCATGTTCGGTGCATCACTTCAAAGTGTTTTTATCAGCGAGATACAGAACGAACTTTTAAAGCACGGAGTTAAGGCTGTTAAATCCGGGGATGATCTTTTTGTCGGCGAAGGCAAGCTCTCTATAGCCATAGCCACAGCGTCACCGGTCTCTGCGTTGATGCACATGGCCCTTAACATCAGTACCAAAGGCACACCGGTAAAGACCTCGGCGCTCGAGGACCTTAAGATAGACCATGTGTCTTTTGCTGACGCTGTGCTGAAAAGATTTAATGAAGAGTATAGTAGGATAGTCCTGGCTTCATGCAAGGTTGTTCCAAGGGCTTAAAGTTCGCAGCTTCTAGTTGGGGGGAGGGGTTATGAAAAGAAAAACGTTCATTCTGGATACTAATGTCCTACTTTTTGATCCTCTGGCCATGCTTAAATTCGGTGCTAACGATATCGTTATCCCGATAACGGTTATTGAGGAGATCGATAAATTCAAAAAAGACCTTACCGAGAACGGAAGGAACGCAAGGCAGATATCTCGTTTTATAGACGAGATGAGGGCCAAGGGCAACCTTCTTGAAGGCGTTAGTTTAGACGGTAAAGGAATTTTATATGTAGATATACCAGATGAAAAAGGTAATCTGCTTCCGGCTGTGTTCGACAGCAATAAGGCAGACAACGCGATACTTTCAACTGCGATGAAACATAAAAAGATAGATAGCAGAAAAGTGGTCATCTTCGTCACCAAAGATACCAATCTAAGGATAAAGGCGGACATACTTGGGCTGAAGGCTGTTGATTACGAGCCTGGAGATCAAAAAATAGACGAACTGTATTCCGGCATAAGGTACATAGAATGCGCAAAAAAGGACATAGATAATTTCTATAAAGAAAAAAAGATGGCTCTTACCGGGCTCAAGAATACTGCAGGCTTGTTGCCAAACGAGTACGTCATACTTAGGGATCTCAGCGACAGGTCTCACACAGCCCTTGGAAGGTATGACCTTAACGGCGGTACTATAGTTCCGCTGTTGAAGGGTGCTTTAGAGGGTGTTTGGGGAATAACGCCAAAGAACGTTGAGCAGATATTCGCTTTGGACATGCTGCTTAACGACGATATAAGATTGGTAAGTATAATAGGTAAGGCGGGTACTGGTAAGACGTTGCTTGCGCTTGCCGCTGGACTTTCCATGACCATAGACGACGGAAGTTACACAAGGCTTTTGGTATCAAGACCCGTTTTCCCTCTTGGAAAGGACATAGGATATCTTCCTGGCGATATAGAAGAGAAACTTAATCCATGGATGGCCCCAATATTTGACAACCTCGAATACATCTTGGGCTCGGGTGAATCCAGCAGCTCTGCTACAGGGAAAAAACGTCCTGGCGGAGCCAGAAAATGGCAGGAACTTATAAATCAAGGTATGCTTAACATCGAGCCTCTGACCTATATAAGGGGCAGAAGTATAGCCAACCAATATCTTATAGTGGACGAGGCACAAAACCTTACTCCTCACGAGATAAAGACCATACTTACAAGAGCTGGAAATTACACGAAAATCGTACTTACCGGCGACTGCTTCCAGATAGACAACCCTTATATTGATTCGTCTAGCAATGGTTTGAGTTATGTTGTAGAAAGGTTCAAGGATCAAAAGATCGCTGGGCACGTAACGCTGGTCAAGGGCGAACGCTCAGAGCTGGCAGAGCTTTCAGCGAATCTTCTGTGATCCAGAGAGGTTTTTATAATGTTTGGTCGTTTTGGAGTAAGCGAGAACCTTATTAACAGAAGGAGACATGCAAGGGCTCCTCTTAATTCAAAGGTCATAATCATCCCATCAAGTGCAGACGCTGAACCAAAGGTCTTCTATGCCAGGGATGTGTCATCTTCAGGCCTTTTTATAGAGACCGTAGATCTATTAAAAGTCGGTTCGACGCTAAAGATGCTGTTCCCTATATCCGGTACGGACAAGACCGTCCAGGCAAAAGGAAAAGTAGTAAGACTGGTAGAGCCTGTACTTGAAGACGACTATACCACACCGGGCATGGGTATAGAGTTCTCTGAAGCTCCTTTTGATAATGCTATATTGATAGACAACTACGTGATGAACATAAAATATGTTTACGAGGAGCTGCTCCTTTTGATAACAATGAAGAACCCTGACGTTGACAGGATAATGCACCTCGTTAAGAAAGCCAACATAGGCGAGTATAAGGACTTCTTTGATCTTAAAGAGAAGATAAAGAAGGTCTCTTTTTCTCTCGGCATATTGAAAGAAGGACTTAATCTGTAAGGAGATAGGTATGGGGCATATATTAGTTAGTTCAGCAGAAGAGGTACTTGATAAACAGATACCTGTACTGGACAAAGGATTTGTAAGGCTCGTTGATTATTACGGCGACGATTCAAGGATAGTTCAGTCGGCTAGGGTCTCTTACGGTCAGGGCACAAAGACGGTAAGAGAAGATAAGATGCTCATAGATTATCTATGGATGAACGAGCACACATCGCCTTTTGAACAGGTGGTGTTCACATTCCACTGCAAGCTTCCTATATTCGTTGCTCGTCAGTGGATCAGACACAGAACAGCCAGGGTCAATGAGATATCCGGACGTTATTCTGTGATGAAAGAGGAATTCTATGTTCCTTCAAAGGACGTTGTATCTTTTCAAAGCAAAGACAACAAACAGGGCCGAGCAAAGGATGAGGTCCCTTCGGAATTAAGGGATAAGGTCCTTGATGTGATAACAGAGCTTAACCAGACCTCATACAAGAGTTATGAGACGATGATAGAGCACGGCATAGCCAAGGAACTTGCAAGGGTATGTTTGCCGTTGAACCTTTACACCGAGTGGTACTGGCAGATAGACCTAAAGAACCTGCTCCATTTTTTGAGATTAAGGATGGACGAGCACGCACAGTACGAGATACGCGAGTATGCTAACGCCATGGCTGAAGTGGTAAAGAAAGTGTGTCCTTATACATGGGAGTCTTTCGAGGAACATACTCTATATTCAACAAAACTTTCAAGGACTGAATCTAAACTTCTACAGGATGTATTTAAAGGCAATGATCTTGATAAGAACAGTTCTGCTTACAAGTCATTGACCAAAAAACTTCCTTTTGTAGCAAGGTAGTAGACTTAGGTAACAATATGTATAGCCGTTTTATAGAGGCAGGCATTCCTTTGGACAGGATAGAACTGGCCATATCCAGCGGTTCATACAGTTCTTTCATAGCAGAACTTGGTTCTTCTTCTGATAAAAAAGATACTGATGCGAGTTACAGACCTTGTGACGTAGGGATAATAGGGCCTGGTGATTTTGGAGTGGCCCTTTCTGCCTCGTTAAAGGAAAGCACTAACATACAGTTCTATGACACAGAGCCTGTAAGGAATATTTTCAGTTCAGTCACAAGGATAAGCACTAACAGGAGCTTTGCCCACCGTTTTGGGATGAACGTTAGTTTTACTTCTGATCTTAGCAAGGTGCTTGAGGCCAGGTTCATAATCCTATGTGTGCCTGCTAACGTTGTGCCGACGATGATAGACAAAATAAAAGAGATCATCCCACAAGGCTACAAAGACAAACAGTATGTTCTGGTATCAAAAGGCTTTATCGGAAAAGGATATATACCTCACAGGTGGCTCCAAAAGAACGGTATACCTTTTGAAAGGATAATATGGGCCAGCGGCGGTAATGTGGCAAGAGAAGTAATGGATAAGAGAAGTTTTAATATCTCTGTAGTTTCCGTAAACAAGAACAGAAGGGCAAGAAGGGAATTCGCATCCTTCTTTAACAAGGACTATCTTGTTCCTCTTGAATACAGCGGTTCAGCGCTTCTTGCGTGTGAACTTGGCGGTATACTAAAGAACTATTATGCAGGTTTTGGACGTTACATACTTTCAAAATACGGCGAGGAAGGACTTAAGAAATATAAATATATGGTGCGCTCGGAATTCAGGAAATCTGTAAGGATGGTCTCAAGTTCCCCTACAGTCTCTATAAGGGCATGGGTGATAAGAAAGGCGAGTCACGGCCCTGCTTTCTGGGAAGATCTTGACGTGACCGTAAGGGATGGAAGGAACGGTTTCTTTGGCGAGGGTGTTTTTGCAGGAGGGAGTGTAAAGAAAGCCCTTGATGACCTTGGCCTTGTTGAATCTTTTAAGACGGTGTTCTCCACCCTTTCTTTGTTCAACAGACTTAGCAGAAGGGCCTTTAAGCGTTTGAGTGTGCTAAAAGGCATCTTGGAAATATATGAAGAGCTTCATATTGAATATTTGGAAAGCGGAGATGCCCATATTTCTGAGGATTCCAAAAAAATAATAAAAAAATTAGAAGAAAAAACGCTGGCTTATAGACGGTACTGGCTCTTTTAGCGTCAAATTATATGGTTGACTTTATTTTTTATAGAGTTACGATTCTTATTAATAGGAGGATAACTTAATGAAAACTATTATTAAGATCTGTGCCATTCTTACCATCATAGGCGCTCTTAACTGGGGTTTAGTAGGTATCTTCAACTTTGACCTTGTTGCATTCATTTTTGGTTACATGACAGGGATCACAAGACTTATCTATGCATTGGTCGGTATTTCCGGTCTTGTTTATCTTTTCAAAGCATTTAAAAGCTAAAACTTAATTTGTTTTATTCTTTAGGGGCTGGTCTTTTGACCAGCCCCTTTTTATTTGTACAGACCTTGCAGATATTCGTACATGATAATTGGCCTGTGGCTTTGTTCCGGCGGGAAGGCCTCTTGCACCTCCAAAGTATCTTTATTTTTTTGGAGGTATTTAAAATGAATTCCACTAACAAGGTAGTATTGGTCGGTCATCTTGGTTCAGACCCTAGGTGTGCAGCCACCCCAAGCGGTAAGAAAGTCGCTAATTTTAGCATAGCGACCAATGAGTTCATCAAGTCAGCTGATGGGGAAAAAGTAAAAAGGACTG
>JAKLHL010000027.1 GCA_022710165.1 Bdellovibrionales bacterium
GGCGTCGAGTTTGGATTTTGCGACCTTTGCGTCTATTAGGTTGTGGAAGGTCTTTATAACAACAAAATTGCTGTCACTCATTTATACTCCAGTGTGGCCAAAGCCTCCGGCGCCGCGTGTTGTGTCGCTGAGCTCTTCTGAGTCTATGAAGTTAGCATGAACGACGGGACACAGTACTGCCTGAGCTATACGATCGCCTCTTTTTATAACAAAGCTTTCTTTAGAGTGATTGATAAGGATGACCTTAACTTCTCCCCTGTAGTCGCTGTCAATGGTGCCTGGAGTGTTAACTATGCTGATACCGTTCTTTGCAGAAAGTCCAGAACGAGGGCGTACCTGTATCTCGTATCCTACAGGTATCTCAAAACTTAGGCCAGTGCCTACAAGTTTTATCTGCCCCGGTTCAAGTACTTCGTCGTTTATTATGCAGGCCATTAGATCAAAGCCTGCGGAACCTATGGTCTTATATTCGGGCAAGGGGAGGGTGTTACCCTCCAGCCTCTTAACCCTTACGTCGACCAAAGTATGCATTTATTATTTACCCTTGGCGGCCTTGATGCTCAGTTTTACTCTGCCCATCTTATCCTTTCCAAGGTACGCTACTCTTACGGCCTGACCTTCTTTAAGATAGTCGCCTACCTTATCGACCCTCTTGTCGTCTATTTCACTGACGTGAACAAGAGCTTCCTGGCCTGGCAGGTATTCAACGAATGCGCCAAAGTCCATTAACTTGACTACGGTACCGTCGAAGATAGTCCCTTCATCTATGTCGCCTACTATGCCCCTGATTATGCTCTTTGCAAGTTCAAGGCTGTCCTTGTTGGCTGACATGATGCTTATCTCGCCTGCATCGTTAACGTTTATCTTAGCACCCGTCTTTTCGACTATTCCTTTTATGGTCTTTCCGCCGCTTCCGATAACATCCTTGATGTAGTCTGTATCTATCTTCATCATTTCAACTCTTGGAGCGAATGGTGAAGGTTCAGCAGGTTCAGATATTGTTTTTGCCATCTCACCGAGTATGTGGAGCCTTCCTTCTTTAGCCTGGCTTAGTGCCTGAGAAAGTATATCTTTTGTAACTCCCTCTATCTTTATATCCATCTGGATGGCTGTTATGCCTGTCTTTGTTCCAACTACTTTAAAGTCCATGTCGCCAAGGTGATCTTCATCACCCAGGATATCGGTCAATACAAAGTGTTTTTTTGTCTTTTCATCAACGATAAGACCCATAGCAACACCGGCTACGCTATCCTTTAGCGGAACGCCTGCAGCAAGAAGGGCCATACATCCTGAACAAACAGTACCCATTGATGAGGAACCGTTGGACTCAAGAACTTCTGACACCATTCTTAGTGTATATGGAAAATCCATGTATTCAGGAAGTACTGCACTTATGCCTCTTTTTGCAAGAGTGCCGTGTCCTATTTCCCTTCTTCCAGGGGACCTTAGGCCCTTAACTTCTCCTACGCTGAATGGAGGGAAGTTGTAATGCAGCATGAACTTATCCTTGCTAAGTCCGTCCAATGAATCAACATACTGTTCATCGTCTGGTGAACCAAGTGTTATTGCTGCAAGCACCTGGGTCTCACCTCTGGTGAATACTGCAGAACCATGAACTCTTGGAAGCACGCCTGTCTCACAGTTGATAGGTCTTACTTGTGTAAAAGACCTTCCGTCTATCCTTATGTTATGGTCTGTTACAAGGCTTCTTGCATACTGGTATTTTAGATTCTCATAAACGGTTGAAGTGTAGAACTTCAAGAAGTCGTCACTCCAGTCATTAGCACCTTTGTATGAAGGAACTACGTCGTTCATTATACCTTTTTTGATCTCATCAAGAGCTGCATAACGGCTTAGTTTGTCCTTTATTGCAAAAGCCTTTTTAAATTTATCTGTGCAATAAGAGGCCAGCTCAGCGTCCAATTTCTCGTTCTTTGGAGCCTCTGGAACTGCTCTTTTTGTCTTGCCTAGCTCGCTTGCCATTTTCTTTTGTGCCTTTATTGCAGGCTGAGCAGATTCAAATGCGAACATTATGGCATCCAGCATATCATTCTCTGGGATACCCTTTGATGATCCCTCAACCATTACTACGGCTTTTTCCGTAGAGGCTACAAGGATATCTATATCGCTGTTCTTTAGTTCTTCAACGCTTGGTGCGGCAATTAATTTTCCGTTAACGCGAGCCACCCTGCAGGCTGATATAGGTCCATGGAACGGTATATCTGAAAGCATTAAAGCTGCAGATGTACCGATGATGCTGGCCTGGTCAGAACCGTGGTCCGGATCGTAAGAAAGCACAGTTGCAATTACCTGTGTTTCACATTTAAAGGTCTCCGGGAACAATGGTCTTATAGGTCTGTCTATAAGTCTTGATACCAACGTTGCGTTGTCTGTTGGTCTTGATTCTCTTTTTAGATACCCTCCTGGGATCTTTCCAGAAGCGTAGTATTTCTCTACGTAATCAACTGTGAGGGGGAAAAAATCCAGTCCCTCTCTTTCTGTTTTTGCGGAAACTGCTGTCACCAGCACTCTTGTGTCTCCAAAACCAACAAGTACAGCACCGTCGGCCTGTTTTGCCAGTTTTCCTGTTTCGATAGTTAGTTTTTTTCCACCTAACTCTGTTTCAATGATCTTGTACATAAACTTCTCCTTCTTTGAAGACCTTATTGTCTTCTATATTTTGACTTCTTCATTGTATCCTTAGACAAGTGACTACTTTCTCAGGTCCAGTGCTTTTATAAGCTTGGAATAACGGGTAGCGTCTTTTTTCCTGAGATAGCTTAATAGATTTTTTCTCTGGCTTACCAGTTTCATCAACCCAATTCTTGAATGGAAATCCTTGCTATGTGTATCAAAGTGCTTTGTAAGCTCTTCTATTCTTTGTGTTAAAAGGGCTATCTGTACTTCTGCAGAACCTGTGTCGCCCTCATGTGTCTTGAATTTCTCAACTGTCTGTGTCTTTCTTTCCTTTGTGATCGTCACGTTAATCTAACTCCTCTTTAATAATTTTTTCCTTTGGTTTCAGCGTGTTCTAGCATATCCAGCTTTTGCTGTAAAGCCCTAAATTGCGGGCTTTGTGGCCCTCGTAAGTGATATTTTAGCCTTTATTTTCAAATACTTCAGAGACCCCCATAGGCCCTATTGAAATTTTCTGCAGAGGTGATAATTGGTCATAGGTTTAAAAATCATAAGGGGGTTTCGTTTCCATGAAAAGATCGATGTTGTTGTTCGTTAGTCTTTTTGCGTTCTCCGTTTCCGCAATGACATTCAATGAGTATGTTGATGCTGATTACAAGAACATCCAGAGCAAGCAGGACCTTAAGGCGTTCTCAAATGAGAGCCCTGACGTCGCTAAATGCCTGGTTGACAGGTATACCACTTTGTTCAAAGCTCTGAACAAGGCAAAGAATGATCCTTCTCTGACAAGCTCGCTGAAGACTTATTGTGAGTACATCTCTGCAGGAAAGGACGTAAGCAAGATGAAGAACGTTATCACGAACTATACTTATAGGGGGACCACACATCCTTCTATTTATGTTCTTGCAAATGTTAGCAAGGACCCTTCCAGCTGTAAGACCGTAAAGCTTAGCGGAGATACAGCCAATAGAGGCCGTTACTGGTTCGTTGGTTCAGAAGAGTGTCCTACAATAAGTTTTAAATAGATGAGACTTTCATACTAGCTTGACAGTTTTGGTCTTAGTTAGTAGATATTTGGTTTCCTAAGGGTGCCCCTATAGCTCAGATGGATAGAGCACCAGATTCCTAATCTGGTTGTCACAGGTTCGAATCCTGTTGGGGGTACCATTTTTACTTCGTCTTTTGCCTTTATACTTCGTCAGATTTCGGATTCGGCTCGGTCAGCGTATGTTTATATACGCTATCCCTCGCCTCACCTCATCTTCCTCATCTAAAGCCAAAATACTCGTAAAAATCTGCGAAGTGATCCTGTTGGGGTACACACCAGTTACTGTAGTTTTATTTTCATGAATTGATCTTTTTTTGCACCCATCCTGAATGTTTTATCAGTTCCTTTGATCTTGACATTAATGGTGCAGGGTCCTTCTGTGCCGGTGCTTTTTGCCAGGAACATTATTTCCGCTTTCGGATATTCTTTAGGATCGATGGAGATCTTATATGGTTTTCTTGAAAGCACTATATCTTGCTCGACTAAATTACCGTTTAAATAAAAATCTATAACGTCATTGTCTATCTGCCCGTAATCAAGTATATAAAGAGTCGTTTCTTCTGCTCCGGCATAAATGGTCTTTTCTTCTGAAATACTGACATTTGTAAGGTCTATGTCTGTTTCTGGTGCAACTTCTGCTGTGGGTTCTGAATATTTAAAAGTTATTTTTATAGGTTGTTCCCTGTATGCAAATATTGTCAGGTCTTCTTCCGGCCTATTTGCTTTGATGCCGATAGTGCAAGGCCAGTCTTCTCCAGTGTTCTTTGGCAGTATGATAATTTCGGTATTAGGGTTTTGTGTCAGGTCTACGTTAACTTTATAAGGTTCAGTTGAAATGTTTATGTCTTGTTTAAGGAGTTCACCATTTAAGGAACAGTCAACAACATCATTATCAAGGTAAGCGTTATCGTAAATTGATACTGTGAATTTTTCTGACTCAACATTGATAGTCCTTTCCACGACTTTGTTCTCTTGGTCCAATATCTTCTTCTTAAGGTCCTCTATGTCTTTGCATTCATTTAATACGATCAACAGGAACTTAGAGATATAATATTCAAGATCTCCTATGGTGTGCACTAAGCCAAACATAATTACTTTATCTGCATATATAACTATGTCCAATTTGTCGTCTTCTTTTGTTGATACTGCGAGAGTTGTTTTTCCTATAGTATAGCCGCGATATTCAAAGTTGGTGCCAGGTGCTAGTTTGTATGGGACTACCCATGATATATTATTGAATAGTTTGTCGCTTAACAGTTCTACAATTGGTGAAAGTAAAGCATGTTCTGAATCTTCTTCTTGTATCTTTTTTATTAAGACATCTAAGCTCCCGTATTCATTTATGACGAGGCTTATGAATTTATATATTATGGTGTTGATATCGTCGATGTAGCTAGGCCTAACGAGTTCTTCTTTTATTTTAATAGAATCCTTATATATGCAGAGTTCCATTACTTCACTTTGTGCACTAAGAGAGGCTTTCAATATTATGAGGTCACCAACAACATAGCCTCGCCGTTGATAAAAATCATTTTCTAGTTTCTCGTTTATTACTGGAGCGGTCAATGTTTGGAACATTTTCTTATACATGTGAGCTGCTACTTGGCTCTTTGTTGCCTTGGATTGTAGTTCTTGTGAATGAACGGTTTGTGCCAATAAGAAAAATGTTAATATTAGATAGGATAGATAAAAAAGTTTTTTCATGGGATTAATGAAGCTTATATTAAAAACAAACCACATATGTCAAGTATTATTTATACGATCACTAAGATTGTTTTTGGAGTAAAAGCTCATAGTGGGCGGAGCTTTTTTCGTATTCATCGTGGGCTGGCTCAAGCTTTTCATACAAGGAATCAATATTGTTCTTTAGTGTTGCGGCTTTTTTGGACAGTTCTTGTATCTTGAAAGTGTCTTTGCCGCCGGCGGTCTGAATAATAAGCTCGTTAAGTTCTTTTAGCTCTTTTTCTTTGCTGGAGATATCAGCCTCTAGTTTTTTGATCAGGTCCTCAAGAGGACGAAGCACGTTTGATTTTTCCTGTATTATCTCTGAACGTTTCTGGCGTGACTCTTTTTTGTTCTCAGAGGCCTGTCTGTTCTTTCTGCTGGATGGCGAACCTTTGTCTCCCCAGCCGATCTTTTCCAGGAACTCATCATAGGTCCCGTCAAATACTATGACCTTACCGTCTATAAAGACGACAAGTTTTTGTGCAAGATTGCGAAGGAATAATTCATTGTGGGTGACCATTACAACTGTTCCGTCAAAACTTTGTAGTGCGCATAGGAGGCTGTTGCTTGAATCCATATCAAGATGGTTGCTTGGTTCATCCAGCAGTAATGTGTTGCATGGGGACGCTATTATCTTCCCTAGCAGTACCCTGCATTTTTCTCCGCCAGAAAGCACAGAGATCTTTTTTAAAGCATTGTCGCCTTCAAAGACCATTGAACCACAGATATCCCTTACTCGCTGTAGGTTGTTCTGCAGATTCGCCTGAGATACTTCTTCAAGCACTGTTGCATCGGGGGATAAGGTGCTGACATTGGTCTGCTCAAAAAAACCTATTTTTGTATTCTGGTGGACCTTAACTTCCCCAAGTTTTGGTTCAAGCACCTTGTCTATAAGTTTTAACAGTGTCGTTTTGCCTTTGCCGTTCTTACCTATAACGCAGATCTTGTCCCCGTAACCTATGCACAAACTAAGCTCATCTATCAAGGTCTGCTCGTTGTAACCAAAGTTCAGGTCTTTTATATCAATTACGTACTTACCTGTAAAATCAGCCTCGTTAAAAGAGAACTCTATTGATTTCTCTTGTGCCAGCTTTTCTGCCGGCCTCATTTTCTCTATTGTTTTTATCCTGGACTGGACCATGTTGGCTTGTCTTGCTTTTGCCCTGAACTTAAAGATGAACTCTTCCATTTCTTTTATCTTTTTCTCGTCTTTTATTCTGCTTTTTTCGTGGAGCTCGTCCATCTCTTCTATATGAGAATAATACTTGTGGGTGTTGCCAGAGATCTTGTGCATCTTTCTTCTGTTAATACCCACTATATGAGTAGCGACGTTGTCCATAAAAGACCTGTCGTGTGTTACCAGTATTATCTCTCCCCTCCAGGAGTTTAAAAAATTAGCCAGCCATCTTATCGCAACAACGTCCAAATAGTTGTTTGGCTCATCAAGCAGCAATAGATCGGGTGCTGAAAGCAGGAGCTTTGCAAGGTTAAGCCTTATTTGATACCCTCCAGACAACTTGTAGGGATCAAGGTCCATTTGCTCTTTGCTTAAGCCGAGACCAAAAAGCATCTTTTCTGCTTTCCAGGTATGGTCAGTTTCGATGTCCTCTTCTAATGCGAGCAAGGCCTCTTCAATAACGCTAGGCTTGGTAAAGGATATCTTTTGCTCAAGGTAGCCTATCTTATAATCTCTTGGTATGGCAATGGTGCCGGTATCCTGATGCTCCTGGCCGGAGATCATTTTCAATAGTGTGGATTTTCCGTGTCCGTTACGGCCGACAAGACCTATCCTTTCGCCTCTATTTAACTTGAGCTCTGCATCGTCAAATAAGAGTTGCCCGCCGTAAGATTTAGTAAGTTCGTATATTGTTATCATATTTATCTAAATTAAGCCCGGCCTCTTTGCAGGGGCCGGGCCTAAATGTCCTTCAATTATAAATTCCTATAGTGCGCTAAATGCGTGCTCAAAGTGCTTGGCAGGTACGCTTGCCCCAGTCATGTCTATTACATCTGTAATAGCATCAGGAAGGCTCTTTGATGTTCCATTGATGGTTATGCTGTCACTCTCACAGCCGCCGCAGCCCGCACTTGTGCAGGTTGCAGGTTGTGTATAGGTGAGCCCTGTTATTACAGTGACCACCTGGCCTGATGTTGTGGTGTAGTCTTCTTGAGAATTAATTGTGAAACAGTAAAAACTGGTCTCGTTGCTGGCAAGAAAGTGTTTACCTGTGCCCTGTGCAAATCCAGCCAAAGCTAGTTTGTAGTTAGATGCGTTCAGGTCCTGCATGGTGAATGTCTTTTCTGTTGAGTCTCCGGTGAACCTTCTATAACCACCAGACTCACCATAAAATTTCACGGTAAGGTCAAAAGATGTAGCAGCCTTGGAACCAAAGGTAAGTGCTTCGTCACTTGCGTCCTGATGGTCATACATGACCGCAAATTTGTTGTTTTCCAAGTCCCATGCGTAAGCTTTGAACCTGTTAGATGCTTCAGTGTAGGAGGCCTTGCATACGTAAGAATCTGTGCTTTCCCAGAAAGCGGTCTCGTCGTCATACAATACTTTTACCTTTCCGTTAACTGCTTCACAGGTCTGTCTTAGACCATCGCTGATATAGGCGTCTGTTTGTATGATGAATTTGTAGAAGTTGGTCATGCCTACCTGGTGTCCGAGTGTTGCTTCCTCGTTGTTCCAGTTATCACTTGTATATGCTTCAAATGTGTCGCAGATAGTCTTTACATCCCCGGTAGGATTATCGTTACAAGCGTTATCAGTTGTCTCGTTGATCACGATAGATGCTCCAGTAACAAGAGTGGTGTTTATGTTAGGCAGAACTTTGGAAGCTGTCTCATAGAAAACGTTGTCTGATGATGAGTCTCCGCTTCCTCCGCAGGAAGCAAGCAAAAATACAGGGACCATAAATAAGAAAAGTCTCTTCATAAAACCTCCTAAATAATTTTAAGGTAATTTACTCCTGATAATTTATGAGGTCAAACCAATATATGGAAACGGAGAGGGAGGTCTTTATGTTCTTTAGCATAGTCAATGCCTATCCTTGGAGATGATTTTACCTGTGATCTAGGTACCTTGAAACCGTCGTCTGCTATCCAAAGCCTCTCTGAGAGCAGGGATAGACCATCCTCTTTTTTTGTTATCTTCATCTCTCGGCATAATTTTCCGGGCCCGGCGAGAAGTTTTTTGTCTATGGTCTTAAAGCCCGAGACAGGCTCTGCCGCCCTTATAAGGACTGCCTCTGGGTGTTCTCTGGTCCTTGTAACGACATTCAGGCAATGGTACATCCCGTAGATCAAATATACGTAGGCGTGTCCTCCATCCAGATACATTGACCTTGTCCTTTTAGTGCGTTTGTCGCCGAAGGTATGGCATGCCCTGTCATTTACTCCCAGGTACGCTTCAGTCTCTACTATTCGCGCACAATAAGTTTTTCCACGGTACTTTCGCACCAGAAGCTTCCCTAAAAGTTCAATGGCTACTTTTTTAGTATCACGAACGTAAAATGACAGCGGGAGTATCTTCATAAGAGTAATAATACCGCTGTTTTATTCCATGTGTTAGTGCTTTTTAGAAAACTCATGGATTATTAATTCAAAAACTGGTAGTGGTTTATTAGGAAGGTAGCCCCACTTGGATTTAATATTAAATAACCTAAGGATACCCGTTGAAAAGGACGGTGTAGCTGAATATTTAAAAGTTGTTTCGGATAAACTCGAAATAAGCCAAGGCAGCATAAGCTTCATTAAGATCTTGAGTAAATCGCTAGACTCGAGAGGAAAAAAACAATTTTACTATGAAATTTCCGTTGTTGTTAGAGTGCCAGAGGACTTTGCCAACAAAGAGAACTTTGCCTTATATGTTGAAGATGTAGAACAGCCAAAAAAGACAATCAAGATAAAAGATCGTCCAATAATAATAGGATTTGGCCCTGCAGGGATGTTCGCGGCTCTTGAACTTATAGACCTTGGCCTTAAACCGATAGTCTTTGAGAGGGGTAAGACGATAGAGGAACGCGACGCTGATGTGCAAAAGTTCATTAAACAAAGGGAGCTTGACCCCGAGTCAAATATCCAATTTGGTGAAGGCGGTGCCGGTTCATATTCGGACGGTAAACTATTTTCCAGGATAAAGAACTCAAAAGAAGTTAACAAGGTACTGGACACCTTTATTAAATTCGGTGCTCCGCAAGAGATAGGTTATATAAGTAAACCTCATTTGGGCACTGACGTTCTTTGCAAGATAGTAAAGAACATAAGGAACTACGTCCTTGAGAACGGAGGCGAGATACATTACAGCTCTAAGATGACGGACCTTATCATCTCTGACGATAAAGTCCTGGGTGTAGTAATAAATGGGAATAAGGAGTATTTGTCTTCACATGTATATCTTGCGGTTGGACATTCTGCGCGCGACACCTTTGAACTGGTCCACAAAAAAGGGATACACATAGAACAAAAACCAATATCCGTCGGTGTAAGGATAGAGCATCCTTCGGAACTTATAAATCTAATAAGGTATGGCAGTAAGTATAAGGATTTTAAGGGAGTGGGGGCTGCTACGTATTCTTTTACCCACACCGATAAAAAGATAGGAAGAGGCATCTATTCTTTTTGTATGTGTCCCGGAGGAGAAATAGTCAACGCTTCGTCTGAGAACGGTCTCTTGGCCGTGAACGGCATGAGCTACTCCAGCAGGTCCTCTGAATATTCTAATTCAGCGATAGCTGTGACCTGTAATACGAGTGATTATAATTCTAGTGATCCACTTGCCGGTATTGAATTCCAGAAAGAGATAGAGAGGAACGCTTTTTGCGCTGGAGGAGGAAGGTGGCATGCCCCTGCGCAGAACTTAATGGATTTTTTATCTGGAAAACTTTCTGATAAGTTGAACAAAAGCTCATACAAGATGGGGCTTATGCCCGCTGATATGAGTAAGATCCTGCCAAAGTTCGTATGTGAAGCGCTCTTTATAGCGTTCGATAAATGGAAAAAAGATTATCCGTTGTTCGTCTCTGAGCACGGAGTGTTGCTCGCTCCAGAGACCAGGACGTCCTCCCCGATAAGAATAGTTCGTAACGAAAGGTATGGGTCAGTTAATATGAAGGGTCTTTACCCTATTGGAGAAGGTTCAGGACACGCCGGCGGTATAACAAGTTCTGCCGTCGACGCTATAAAAGCTGTAGAGTTCAGTCTTAATTCATAAAAAAAGTCTTAAAAAGGGCCATCGCGCCTAAGAAGGTGATAAAAACACCCAAACGGGTGTGTATCTTTTCTTGAGGGAGTATCTTTACTGTCATTACAGCAGGGACTAGAGGGATCATAGATCCTACTATCAGAGGAATAAGAAGAGACCAGTCTGCACTGGACCTGTCTATTAAGTAGTAAGAGACCACTCCTACTGCTCCAACGAATGCTTTAGAGAGTATAGTAATAGGGATAGCGTTCTTGTCTGGTATGCCTGCAAGGATCTGCCCTCCAGTCGTTAACGGGCCATAGCCTCCGCCAGAGGCTGCCTTATTGAATGCTGCAAGCACTCCCAGTGCGCCAAGTTTTCCCCAAGAGAATTTTATTTTTTTACTTTTCTTGAGGAAGAAAGCAAGCCCAACTATGACTATGACCGTGGCTACAAAACCCTGTGCTAATTTTACAGGAAGCATAGATACAAGATATACTGCACCTACAGCTCCTAAGAAAGAACATGCAGTTAAAAGTACTACTATTTTTGTAGGCCGGGAGTTTAGCTTAAAACTTACGTTACCCACTTTGTGATGGATGATGCCGGCAGGGATGCCAACTACTAGTTCAGTTAAAAGGATGGCGGGGATGACCGTCTTAAGCGGAAATCCTAAAAGTATAAGGACCGGGCTTAATATGGTGCCGTAGCCCATTCCAACGCTGGAGTTTATATATTCCACAAAAAGGGCGATGAAGCTTACAACCATAAATTTAAAAAATATATTTGTAGGCAGTGGGTCGATCTTAAAGACCATAAATATTATTAAGTTCACAATGCAGACGAACAAGATCACATCCAAAAACAGCATTATGACTTTTTCTTGTTTCATCACTACTCCTTAATAAAAAGAGGTTCTAGCATCAAGAACACTTTATTTACAGCCTCTTTAACATCAACACTGCTGGTGTCTAATATACAGTTTGGACTTGGAGGGGCTTCATATGGGGCAGTTATCCCCGTAAAGTCCGGGATCTCTCCATCACGTGCTTTTTTATAAAGGCCCTTTGCGTCCCTTGCTTCGCAAGTCTCAAGTGAGGTGGATAGATAAATTTCAAAGAAAGGGGTGTCATCGGCGATATCTTTAGCCGCAGAGCGGTCTTTTATATAAGGAGAGACAAGGGAAACTATGGCGATGGCACCTGTGTCCGCAATTATCTTTGCCACATTTGCCACGCGTTCAATGTTCTTTGACCTGTCCTCTGGAGAAAAACTTAAGTCGCTGTTAAGGCTGTTCCTTAAATTGTCGCCGTCAAGCACGTATGCAAGGTGTCCGCTTTGTATGAGCTTTTTTTCCAATTCGTAGGCGATGGTTGTCT
>JAKLHL010000028.1 GCA_022710165.1 Bdellovibrionales bacterium
AAAGGGATAGTCTTTGTGGCAAAAAGTCCTGCAATGAAAAGTGTCCTCTTCATGATAGACAAGGCCGCCCCTACACCGTCTAATGTACTCATAACCGGTGAAAGCGGAAGCGGAAAAGAGGTCCTGGCACGTCTGATACACCAAAAAGGCCCTTCTGCAGGCAAAAGGTTCTTTGCAATAAACTGCGCCTCAATACCAGAAACACTGCTTGAGAGCGAGCTTTTCGGCCACGAAAAAGGTGCTTTCACGGGTGCATTAAAGACAAAGAAAGGAAAATTCGAGCTCGCACCAGAAGGTATCATCTTTCTTGATGAGATAGGCGAGATGCCTCTTGCCCTGCAGGCAAAGCTATTAAGGGTCATAGAGGAAAAAAAGTTTGAACGTCTTGGAGGGGTTGAAGAGATAAGTTTCTCTTCCAGGATAATAGCCGCCACCAATAAAAATCTTAAAGAGCTCATAAAAGAAGGCAGGTTCAGGGACGACCTCTTTTACAGGCTTAACGTAGTGCACATAGATATACCTCCGCTAAGGGAAAGGAGAGAAGACTTAGAGGAATTAATAGACATGTTCCTTAGGCAGAAATCGATCGTACTAGGCATGAGCCAAAAGCAGCTCAGCGCAGAAGCAAAGAACAAGCTCCTAAGCTACAATTTCCCCGGCATCATAAGGGAACTATCTAACATCATAGAGAGCTCGCTCATAGTCTCAAAGACCAACACCATAAAGCCTAACGACCTTGCCATCCCAAAACATGAGATAAGCTCCCCGCTGGATAACGGCACTAAAATAGACATAGAGAACGGCTACGCCAACATAAAGAACATAAGCGACAAGCTTGAAGAGGAATTGATAAGAGAAGCCCTCAGCGTCCATAAGGACATGCCTAACGAGGACATAGCAAAGATGCTGGGTACCACAAGACGTGTTCTTGAATCCAGGATAAAAGCCTACGGAATAAAAAAATAAACAGTATTACTCTCCTGTAATTAAATTTCTTCACTAAAGCCTCGCCTCACTAAAATCGCGAACTCGCCATTAGGCTCAGACAACGCGATTTTTTAACGCTCATCTCGGCTAGTATGGTGCCCAAAAACTACGGCACACGTTCAGAAATTTAATTACAGGAGAGTAAGATAAATTATTGGTTTAATGTAAGGACCCTTTCCCATGCAGGTATATACCGTGGATCCATGGAAAGGACTTTCTTCCAGAGCACCATGGCAGTGTTCTTTTCACCGGATTTGAGCATTACGTCGCCCATGAGCGTTATCGCATAAAGCGCAGTATACTCATCTGAAGACTGTGCTTTCATGAGGTGGTTCCTTGCCTGTCCAAGGTTATTCCCCTCTATGGCCATGATGCCTGCATAAAGATGAGCAAGCTGGTTGGAATAATCAACAGACAGCGACTTTGATATGTTCTCTTGTGCATCATCGGCCTTTGACTGGTTGTATTTCATTATCCCGATTATCATAAGCTTGACCGGGTCATCACCCTTGAAAAGATCAGATTCAAGCATCTTTGATACTGCACTGTTGTTACCTTTAACAAGATTGAGAATGGTTATCATGTAAGCCATATAACTTTTCTCTGTGTTAGAGGTGAAGTATTTATACAGCTCGTTAAGGTGGTCTAATTCCTCTTCTATCATGTCCTCTTTAGGTATCTGGTGCAGAGGTGTAAAGACCCTCTTATAGTAATAAGGGTCAAGGTATATGGCCTTTTTTATCAGCTCGAATGAAGCCTGCGGAGCTGATGCCATATAATTAGCATAAGCGCCCATAGTGTAGAATTCCCTGACGTTCTGGTTCTGTTGGAGTGCAGACGAGAATATCTTTGCGGCATCTTTGTGCTTGCCCTGCTTCAACATTGCTATGCCTTCCATAAGAGCAGCATCGCTGAAGCTGGTTGATAGTTTTTGCGCGTTCCTGAAGTATTCAACAGCGCTCTTATAGTCCGATCGTTTCATCATCAAGCATCCGATGTTATAGTAAAGAGAAGCGTTTGTAGGACGTATGGCCAGGGCCTGATTAAAATATCCTTCAGAGGAGCTGATATTGCCTTTCTTGTACTCAAGTATGCCAAGAAAGGTCTTTATGTCGCTCTGCTCTTCCTGATCAGGGATCTTTCCGATATTGGCGTCAGCGTAAAGCTCCTGCAGGTCCTTTTCAGCAGAAGAGTTGTTGGAAAGCACCACAAGATCTATGGCGGCTTTTCGTATCCTCACCGATGAATGATGTGGTTTTGCCGCAAGCGCCTTGTGGTAGTACTTTAGCGCTTCCTTGAAAAGCCCACCCTCTTCCAGCTCTTTTCCCTTTATGTAATATTTGTTGAAGTAATCACTGGTCTCATCAGAGAGGCCTGTTCGCTTGCTAAAGTAAGAGGCTTCTAATATCCATATTCCTATGCCTATGGCAGCGACTATACTAAAGGCTACAACGGCAGGTATGAGTATGTTCCGCTTGCTGACCAGCTTTGGCTTGTAGACGTATTCCTGGTCCTCGTCCGGTACAATGATCCTGGTCTTTTTGAATGCAGGCGGTTTGACCTTTCTTCTCTGATCTTTCTCTTTTGCCTCTTCAAGGGCCTCAACATCAAAATTAGCGGTCGATTCAGAGAGGCTGTAATCCGCACCGAGTGCGACGTCCCTAAAATAATCAACGTTCTTTATGAGTGTCCACTCTTTGCCCGGTTTGGCTATCTCGTCAAGGAACACTACTTTCTTTGAACTGATGAGGTCTTTTATGTGAGAGCCTTTGTAAGGGCCCATGATCTTTCCGTCGGTGGTCCTGATAAGCCAGCGTTCAACTTCTATGTTGCTGGTATTGTCCAGCTCATATTTTACGGCGCAGTCCTTGCAAAGCAAAAGGTCGCCATATGAGCTTAATTTTTTTGTCTTTCTACCGCATTTAGAGCATTCCGGCATGCCTTAAAGTATAGATGTTTTAACAGCTTCAGACAACATAAAACATCTTTCTTTCAAGCTCTATGCCCAAAATACTGACGTCCCCTTTGAGCCTGTTCCTTTTAGCGTCGGTAAAAGTATCCAGCTCAAAGCTTATGTTGCTTACTATGTCTGATATCGGAAGATGCTGTGCGTTCGACAGCCCCTTTTTAATTCCATTCATGCCGAACTTTTCACCGCCTTCGTTCTCAGAAAGAAGTATGCCGTTGTTCGGTATCAATATCCTGTCCCCTGGATTTAGTCTGAAAGAAGCCCTGTGAGGATCATTAAGAGAGGCGTCCCCGCTCTCTCCTATGCAGAACTGCTGGTCGTCCCTAATGACCATCAAGCCCGGCATTCCCACGGAACACAGTTCCATTTGAAGTGACGCCTTGTCTATCAGTACGTATAAGAGCTTCACCGTGGCCTCGCTCCCATCCTTAGGGAAGCTCGCGCAGTTTGAAAGTTCCTTGTTGAGCGCTTCAAAAAAAGAATCACAGCACTGGGTCTCTTCACTTTCTACGAGGCTGGAAGCTATGCTCATCACTACCGCAGAGGTCCCGTAGCCCTTTGCATCGCAGACTATTATCCCTGCCCCTCTCTGTTTAGGGAGCTCGAATATATCAAAATAACTGTTAAGGCTTTCTTTGGAGATCATGTACTTTGAGGCAAAAATAAGGCCTTTCACCTTTGGGAGTTTCTTTGATGCTATCTTTCTGTATAGAGAGGTAGCCGCTCTTATCCCTGCCTCTGTTTCCTGTATTATCCCGCCAAGGCAGGAATTAAGGCTGTTCACAACAGAGTAAAGCTTTTGAAGCTCCACGTTCTTTTTTTCAAGCTCTCTTTCAAGCTCTTCTATGCGTTGTTTATCAAAGCTCATTTTCTCTCCAACACTGCTATATAAAGCCCATCCATATTAACACTATTGGGCAGTGTAAGGCACTCAAATTTTTTATTGATGTCATGGTTCACACTAAGGACCCTGTTAATAACGTCGCTGGTCTCTGCCCTTCTAAAGGTGCATACGGAGTACACCAAAAGGCCTCCTTTCTTTAGAGCATTAAGACCCGTGCTCAAGATATCCATTTGTATTTCCGGAAGTTTTTCCCAGTTGTTAGAGCTCTCCCTCATGATTATATCCGGGTTCCTCCTAAGAACGCCTAAAGCACTGCAGGGAGGATCAACAAAGACCCTGTCATATGAAGCCTTGTCTACTCCAATTTCAGACGCTGAACTGTTAAGGACCTCTATGGACTTCATGGACAGTCTGTTAATGTTCTCATGCATCCTGAGCAGTCTTGCCGCAGACCTATCGACTGCCTTTATGCTTGCCTTGTCTTTGGCCATGATAGCGGCTTTTATGGCTTTACCACCCGGCGCACTGCAAAGGTCAAGCATGCTCATTCCTTCAAAAGGTTCAAGCCTGCTTACCGCATATTGAGAGGAAAGGTCCTGAATGATGAAAGACCCAGACTCGAACTCCTTTGACCTGAATATTTCTCTGTCAAAAGTACTGATGGTCTTAACGCCGCTGTACTCTACTATATTTGCCTCTATTTTATTTTCCGTGAGCTTTTTATAAAGTTCATTAACACTTGTCCTGTTCTCGTTCACCAGAATAAAGAAAGGTGAAGGCTCCAGGAATCCTTTTAGTACGTTATCAGCGTCTTTGCCAAATACTGCCCTGGCCTCTTGGGTTATGTAGCCAGGATACAACGGGAACTGCTCAAGCTTGTTTTTTTCCTCGCTGAAGTTCCTGGTGAAATTAGACAGCACTGCATTCACGAAAGGCTTTGCGTTGGACTCTTCAAAGTGGTCCATCAGTTTTAAGGCTTCGCTTATGACAGCATATGGCTTGGAACTGTTGTTGTAGGCCAGTTCGAACAGACCCAGCTGAAGTATAACAAAGGTCTTTTTGCCGACTTTTTTCTTGGCCTTGCTGTTTATGTACTCTCCCAACTGATGATAGCGTCTGGCAACACCATAGCACAGGTTATATACCTGGTTCTTCCTTATACCCTCGCTGGCTATCTGAGATATCTGTTCGTCCAGTTTTTTTGCGGAGAGGACGTTAAGGATGACCTCTACAGAGCTTACTCTTTCCTTTGATGGGTACTGCATTGGTTTACTCTATGGATGCGCAAAGCAGATCTTCCATACCGGCCGCTTTTGCAAGGGCCAGCCTTTTTTGCGCCGACGTAATATCAAAAGAATTCAAATAAGACCTTGATAGTAGGACCTCGCTCACAAAATAAGGATATGAGTAAGGCATTTTTTTAGAGAGCAAGGCATTAAGTTCACTGGAAAGTGATCTTGCCTTTGCAAATTCCCCGCTCATGAACAAGGCCTCGGCCATGCTCAAAAGCGAAAGACCGTTAAGCTCTTTCATACCACCAGCCTTTTTAAGCTCAGCGCCTATCACGGAGAACTCGAACTTTGCAGTGTCGTAGTCTGAATTTGCCATTGAGCAGAGAGCTTTTACGTACCTGCACCTGGGGCTCATCAGCTCCTGTTTGTATGATACACAGGCTTTGTAATTACCTATTATGTAATAGGAATCAAGTTTAGGACAGTCCTCTTGAGCGAATATGTTGGCCAGAACAGCGAGTATTATTAACGGCATCATTCCTGCCCGTCTATCTTAAGGTCCTTTATCTTTTGTTCAAGTGCAGATCTGAGCTCTTCATAGGAGTGCATGTATTTTTTCTTGGACAGGTAGACCTTTATCAATTTCCAGGTCAAAAGCAAAGTCGCTGTAAAAAACCCTGACAAGAAAGCTATGAGCAGTACCACCCACTGCGAAGTAGGAACTGACCTTAGGTAGAAAAACCTTATTATCACCGGATCGGAATTATGTTTTGCGAATAGAACACCTGCAACGGTGAGTGCTATTATAAAAATAAAATACATTATCAGCGCAAAACCTCTCATTTTGAGACCTCCTTAAAAGCCTTTGCCACCCTATCGTAGCTGCCTAGTATATGTTCCGATATTACTTTTACTTCACCTATTACCGGCATGAAGTTGGTGTCACCGTTCCATCTTGGGACCACATGATAATGTATGTGAGAATCTATACCTGCACCTGCAACACGGCCTATGTTCATCCCAACATTACAACCCTGGGGCTTATAGACCTTGTTTATCACTCTTATGGAGAGCCTTAGGGTCTCATGAAGGTCGTCGTTCTCTGTTTTAGAAAGTCCGTCATAATTACTGGTGTGGTTCTTTGGGACCACCATAAGATGTCCGTTGTTATATGGGTATCTATTCATCATTACCAGTGAATGCTTGGAACTATAAACAACGAGGTTGTTCTTTGATGCCTTTTGTTTTAGGACTTTGCAAAACAGACATTTACCATCGTCCTTTGCAGCCTTGGTTATGTATTCCATTCTCCATGGGGCCCACATTTTGTTCTTCATGAACACTCCCTCACATAGCAACAGGCATTCTAGCCTGTGAATCTACCAGGACCTTATCTATAAAAGCCTTGGTGCCCATAAGCAGTTTGAACAATCCATCCTTTTTGACTTCTGGGTAATACAACTTTGGTTTGCCCTTTATGCCTGCGGCTTTTGCAGCTATGTCCACAGCGTCCTCAAAATTACCAATTTCATCAACAAGCTTAAGCTCTTTTGCCTGAGCTCCAGAGAAGATCCTTCCATCGGCGAGTTTTTCAACCTCTGCGATAGGGAGCTTTCTTGACTCCGCTATATGGCCCTTGAACTGTGAGTGTATGTCATCAGATAACTTTTGAAGTATGCGCCTTTCCTCTTCTGTCATATCCCTTGAAGTACTGCCGATATCCTTGAACTTACCGCTCTTTATTGTGATAGGGCTTACCTTTATGAAGTTATACAGCCTCTGAAGATCGGCAAGCTGCATGATCACACCTATGCTCCCGGTAAGCGTGCCTGGGTTTGCGACTATGGTACGTGCCCCTATGGCGACGTAGTATCCGCCTGATGCCGCAAGCGAGCTTAATGAGGCGATAACAGGTTTTTTAGCATCAAGTTTTTTTAACTCTTCATATATCTCTTGGGAAGCAGCCACACCGCCCCCGGGGGAATCTATCCTTACCACCACGGCCTTTGTGCTGCTGCGTTCTGCAATGTCCCTTATCTCTTCAAGTATATCGTCAGATTCGGCTATCATGCCCTTTATCTCAAGAACACTCACCTCATCCTTGCTGAATATGCCTGATCCATCGCTGTACAATGATTTTGCCGCAGCCTCGCTTGGGGTATTATAGGACCTTACCATCGTATAGAAGAGCGCCACAAGTATTATCGCTGAGATAACGACTATTGCCACAAGAGCTTTTTTTGCCATTTACTTTCCCTCTTTTAGTTTATTCTTTAAAAGGTCACCAAGTGAGAGTTTAACATCTCCCTGCTGTTTTACAAAGTTCTCAACGTTGTCCCTTTCCTCTTTTTTATTTGCTTCCTTTATGCTCAAAGAGATCTTTCTGTTCTTAAGGTCTATGTTCTTCACCAAAGAAGAGACCGTTTGTCCGGCCTTGAACATGTCATGACCTATTTTCTTTATTTTTTCGTCGCTGAGCTCACTTATGTGTATCAGCCCTTCTATGCCCGGCTCAAGCTCAACAAAAACACCAAAATCAGCAGTACGAGTGACCTTGCCCTCAACTATCCTTCCATTAGGATATCTTCTGCTTATTTCCTTCCAAGGGTCTTCGCTAAGCTGTTTTATCCCAAGGGAAAGTCTTTGTCTTACGGCATCAACATCCAGGACCACAGCCTCTATATTCTGGCCTATATTGTAGCCCTTTAGGGGCTCTTTCTCTTTTGCGTCCCAGCTTATGTCCCCGATCTTTACAAGACCGTCAAACTCCTCGCCTATATTGATGAAGATCCCAAAGTCGGTGATGTTCTTTATTGAACCTTTCACCCTGGTCCCTTCTGGATATTTTTTCTTTAGTTCATCCCAAGGATTAGGCCCGACCTGTTTAAGGCCAAGTGCTATCCTTTGCTTTTCCTTGTCCACTTCCAGCACCACGGCTTCCACCATGTCGCCGATCTTCAAGAGCTGAGAAGGTTTTCTTATCTTGCCGGTCCAGGAAAGTTCGCTCACGTGTATCATGCCCTCAACACCCGGCTCTATCTCTACGAAGGCGCCGTAGTCCATAAGACTTACCACTTTGCCTTTCACTTTCTCGCCTGCTTTGTATTTTACAGCGACGTTATCCCATGGGTTCTTTTGGGTCTGCTTCACACCAAGGGAAAGCTTTTCTTTTTCCCTATCGTATGAAAGGACCATCACATGGATGTCTTGGCCCGGGGTAATTATTTCTTTAGGTGTTTTTATCCTGGCCCATGAAAGGTCGCCGACGTGCACGAAACCATCCATACCGCCTATATCAACGAAGATACCATAATCCATTATGTTCTTGACCCTGCCGGTGAACAAAGCCCCTTCTTTAAGCTTTGGAAGGAGCTCTACGCGCTTTTTAAGTCTCTCTTCTTCTGATGCGGCTTTTCTTGATATCACCAGGTCCTTTTTCTCTCCCTTGAACTCTATTATCTTAACGCCAAAACTTTGTCCGACCATCTCATCAAGGTTGGAATAATCCCCTCCGCTCTGGGATGCCGGCATAAAGGCATTTACACCGTCTATACTTGCGTTAAGACCGCCCCTTATGACGCCTGTTATTTTGGCCTGGATAACGCTTGAGTCGTTGTATGCTTTCTCTATCCTTTCCCATGCGTTAAGGATAACGGCCTTGGCCCTTGAAAGCCTGAGCCCTCCAGAACCAGGGTTCAGCGACTCAACAAAGACATCTATCTCGTCACCGACCTTGATGTTGAAGTCAGGGTCGCTGCCAAAGAATTCCTCGCAGGGTATCCTTCCTTCAGATTTAAAACCTATATCAACGGTTATCTCTTCCCTTGAAACGCTGGTAACCTTTCCCTTCACCACCTGCTCAGAGTCTATTTGGGCCGGAGCATTGCTGTGAAAGGCCTCCTGCATCTCGGAATTATTTTCCTGGCGTATCTCATTCTCAAAGATCTCTTCATACTTTATTCTTTTTTTTGCACACATTTTCGCTTGCACGCTCCAGATTTGTTTATTCTTGTTAAGGACACCAATTTAGGGTAATAATGCTCCTAAATCAATAGCATTTTGAGGTGCAACGATGTTTAAGTTCAGGGAAAACATTCAGTCTATAACCCCATACGCTCCCGGAAAACCCGTAAAGGAAGTTGAAAGAGAACATGGAATAAAGGACTCAATAAAGCTTGCATCAAATGAGAACGCCTGGGGCTTTTCACCTCTTGTGAAAGTGGCCATGGAAAAGGCTATCAAGGAAGCGAACATCTACCCTGACGGCAACTCATACTATCTAAGGAAAAGGATCGCTGAGTTCCATAACGTTGGAATAGAGAACATAATGGTCGGTAACGGCTCGAACGAGGTCATAGAGCTTGTGATGAGGACTGTGCTCAGCGAAGGATACAACGTGGTATCCAGCGAGTACGCCTTTGCAGTATACAAGATAATAACCCAGGCCTGCGGGGCTGAATACAGGGCCACCAAATCAAAGCACTATAAGTTCGATCCTGATGAGATAATAGCGGCGTGTGACAAGAACACAGCCATCATAGTCATAGATAACCCCAACAATCCTACAGGCACGCACATATCGTCAAAGGACATGCTCAGAATAGCACAGTTCGCAAAAGAGAACTCCATACTGCTCATCTCTGACGAAGCTTACGTTGAATACGTAAGGGCAAAGAGCTATGGTTCAATGATGGACCATCTAAAGGACTTCGATAACCTTATCGTTACCAGGACGTACAGCAAGGCATATGGTATCTGCGGATTAAGGCTTGGCTATGCTGTCGCTGACAAAAAGATACTTGAACTTGCCAACAGGATACGCGAGGCCTTTAACGTTAACCTTGTCGCTCAATATGCCGGTATTGCGGCCCTAGACGACCAGGTCTTCGTTCAGATGACCGTAAAGAACACCCACGAGGGAATAGACTACCTATATGTGGAATTAGAGAAGCTAGGACTTAAATACGTGCCGACCGATTGTAATTTCATACTAGTTGAAGTGCCGCATCACAGCCTGGAATCTTTCAACAGACTGCTGCGTTATGGGATAATAGTACGCCCTATGCACGGATATGGGCTGAACAATCATATAAGGCTATCTGTAGGAACGATGGAGCAGAATAAAAAAGCCATCGAGGCTATAAGGAGCCACCTTAAATGATAGTAGCCATAGACGGTGCCTCAGGGACCGGAAAAAGCACCGTGTCAAAGCTCCTCGCCCAGCAGTTCAAGCTCAGTTACATCGACACTGGAGCCATATACAGGAGCGTTGCCCTGGTCGTACAGGAAAAAAAGATAGAACTGAATGATGAGAAAAGACTCTCATCTCTATGTCTTTCTTTGCCCCTTAGGTTTGAGTTTGTCGACGGTGTTAACAGGGTCTTTTTGGACAAAAGGGATATTTCTGAGGACATAAGGGTCCCCGAGATGTCCATGCTTGCCTCAAAGGTAAGCGCACTGCCCGTAGTAAGGGCCTCGCTGCTTGATATGCAAAGAAGGCTTGCAAAGATAAATAAGAACGGTGCAATACTTGATGGAAGGGACATAGGCACTGTGGTGTTCCCTAACGCTGATATAAAGATATACCTTACTGCATCTAACCAGGTAAGGGCAGAAAGAAGATACCTGGAACTTAGGTCTAAAGGCATGGACGTAGATCCTAAGACCATACTTGAACAGACCATCCAGAGGGATAAGCAGGATTCAGAAAGGGCCATAGCGCCTCTCAAGAAAGCGGCTGATGCTATAGAGATAGATACTGACGGACTTAATATTGAACAGGTAAAACAAAAGGTCGCGGATATAATAACTCAGAGAGGTTGATATCTATGAACGGTGCCCTGAACGTAATACTCGGCATATTCGGCGGACTAGGCCTTTTCATGTATGGCTTCCACATAACCGGGAAGTCGCTAAAGAACTTTGTTTCCTTTAGGTTCAAGGACCTGCTTGAAAAGCTAACCAAGAATGTCTTCATGAGCACCATAATGGGCTTTTTCATGACGGCCCTTGTACAGTCCAGCAGTGCAACGCTGGTGTTCCTTATAAACTTCATAGACGCTGGGCTCATAAGCCTCTCTAACAGCATGGGTGTGATATTTGGCGCTAACGTAGGTACCACCGTAACTGTTCAGGTAATATCATTCAACATCGACCAGTACATAATCCCTGCGATAGGGCTGGGCGCGCTCTTAAAGCTTTTCGCAAAGAAAAGAAGTGTAAAGATATTCGGTGAAGCACTCCTTGGTTTTGCAATAATCTTTCTTGGCATACTGATAATGAAGAACGCCGTCACTCCTCTAAAGGAACATGAGTTCTTCAAGGATTTCATGGTCGCCGTTGCAGAACATTCATTCTATGGGATGCTGGTAGGCTTCCTTGTAAGTTCGCTACTTGCCGCACTGATACATTCAAGCGGTGCAACACTGGCCATAGTCATAGCTCTTGCTTCTGCGGGCATGGTGCCTGACCTTACGAGTGCGGTGCCTTTGATACTTGGTGCAAAGATAGGTACCTGCATAACGGCCTACATAGCCTCGTTAAATGCAAAAAGGGACGCAAAAAGAGCGGCCCTGGCCCATTTTATGTTCAACGTAATAGAATCGCTTTTGACCATAATACTCTTAAAGGAACTTGTGGGCCTGGTTGAACTTTCATCTTCCAGCGTCGTTCACCAGATAGCAAACATGCACACCTTCACAAGTATAGTTGCCGCCTTGCTCTTGATGCCTTTCACCAAACTCTTCGCAAAGATGCTGAACGCCATAATCCCTGTCAAAGAGTACG
>JAKLHL010000029.1 GCA_022710165.1 Bdellovibrionales bacterium
AGAGCTAAAGAAAGGCAGGGCGGGTTTTATATCTGCGAACGAGGTAAAGATAGGCGACGAGACCATTAAGTTCAATAAGGCCATTGTCGCGACGGGTTCAAGATCGATAATGCCAAAAGCGCTTTTTGTTGACGGTTTCACAGTGGATAGCACTTATGTTCTTGAGCATCCTGAACTTGGCAAGAACGTCGCTATAATAGGCGGCGGGGTCATAGGCTGTGAGCTTGCTTTTGTCCTTAACTCAATGGGTATGAACATAACCATAGTCGAGAAATTAAAGGGCATCATACCTACAGAGGATAGGGACTGCGTAAGGTACGTAGAGACCTCTTTAAAGAACAAAGGTGTTAAGGTCCTCTGTGATATTTCTGTAGACAAGATAGAGAAGGGAAAATTGCACCTTTCTAATGGAGAGGTAATAGAGGCTGACACTTGTGTTGTGGCGGTCGGCAGAGGCCCGAACACAGAAGGTCTTGACCCTGAGAAGGCAGGCGTAAAGAAAGGAGAAAAAGGTGAGATCACCGTCAGTGATGAGTTCCTGACCAGCAATCCGAACATATATGCAGTAGGCGATGTCACAGGCTCCATACAGCTGGCACATTATGCCTCTGCCTGTGCACTCAGCGTAGTAGCAAAGATAGCAGGAAAGGCAAAAGGCCATAATCTTAAGGTAGTGCCAAGGGTCACTTATTCAATACCTGAACTTGCCTCTGTAGGGATAACAGAGACCCAAGCAAAAGAGCAGGGGCTTAACTATGGTGTAGGAAGGTTCGCTTATGCCGCCATGGGTAAGGCAATAGCGATGGGAGAGACCGAAGGCATAGTAAAGGTGCTTACTGACCAAGGCGACAAGATAATAGGTGCTGCCGTAGTAGGAAAGGATGCAGATAATTTGATAGTGCCCTTTACGATCGCAATGTCTCTTGGGCTTACAGCGTCTCAGTTGACTGAGGCAATATATCCTCATCCAACTCTTTCAGAGATGATACTTGAGGCCTGCGAGGACGTACACGGTAAAGCCATACACAAAGGAAGGAAAAGGAATTGAGGACTGAATTAGTTAACACACTGCTTAAGGCAGGAATAATCAACGAAGAAGCTGTTTTGGAGGCCATGGAACATAATATGGGCTCTTCCCTGGTGGAAAGGCTCTTAGACCTTGGTTATGGCAGCGAGCAGGATGTCTATAAAATAATAAAGAACAAGTTGAAACTGGAAGTGGTAGGCCCTGACGATATAGCTAACATAGATCCTAGGGTCTTTAAGATAGTCCCAAGGGGCCTTGTCGAGAGGCATCACATACTGCCTTTCTACGCCGACAGCACCAATATACATGTGGCAGTTATAGACCCGACGCAGGATTCCTGCATGAACGAGCTTTGTTTTTTCAGTCACTTAAGGGTAATGCCTTATGGCATTTTAGCGAGTGATCTTACAAAGGCGCTCAATAAATATTATCAGCTTGGATTGCCGGAAGAGTTCAGGCATAAAAAAGCCCTAAAGAAGGAGGGTGAGATGCCAAAAGATATACCTTTGCCTCCGCCTAATTTCCCTCTGCCAGGTAAGAAACCAAATGGTATCCCTACGAGCATACCAAATACACCTCCGCCGCCGGAAGGACTTCCGCCGCTGCCGAACATAAAAGCTGAGTCACCAAAGCCTGCAGAACCGCCAAGGGTAGAAGAACCACCAACAAGGACAGAAGAAGTACCAATGCCAGAGCAGCCAAAAGAAGAAGTAGAAGTAAAAGAAGAATTAATAGAAGAGATAAAGATCGAGCCTGTAATGGAGGAAGAACCAAAGATACCTGAATCAAAATCCGTATTAAGTGATGACATAGGTGTTTTTGATATAGGTGAAGATGCGGAGTTCAGGGACATAAGCAGCAGCGATATAAAACTTGAACCGATTTTGACAGCTCCGCCTGTAGATGAAACACAAGTGAGCGAGGTAAGTGATGACAATATAATGCCTTCGCAGGAACTGGACGTTTCCGCTATAAGCTCTTCCAGCGAAAAGGACGCTATATTAAATGCTGTGACACAGGCCCTAAAGACCATATCAAAGAGTGCTTTGGTGCTTTTTGTGAAAGAGGACGACATGGTGGCAGTTCTGGGCTTTGGAGAGCATATAGATGGTAATTTCGATGATTACAAGATAAGCCTTTCAGCCCCTAATATGTTCCAATGGGTTTTCCAGAACAAGGCTGAACTTTCAGGTCTCCCTCAAAGCGGTTATTTGAACGACGTGTTCTTTAAGCGCTTTGGCGGTTTTGTTCCTGAAAAGATAGCAATAGTACCATCAGTTATAGAGGGTGAGGTCGTTGCGGCCATATACTGCGAAGACCCTTCATCTATAGACGATATGAAAAAAGTAGCTGAGGCCATGGCTGGATCTTTTCACAGACTGCTTGATCTTATATGGTAAAGGTCTCGTTCCATACTTTCGGTTGTAAATGCAACCTTTCTGATACCAACGATATGGCCCTTTCTTTGCTTGAAAAGGGACCCTTCTTGATACTGGACGGAGAACTTAAGGCGGACATCCATGTTATCAACACCTGTGCAGTTACAGCGTCTGCTGAAGCGCAGGCCAGGAACCTTGTGAGGAAGCTCGACAAGAATAACAGCTCATCGATAATATTGGTCTCAGGTTGCTCTAATAGAAATCAGCAAAGTTCATATGAGGACCTGTTCAAGACCCTTTCCATGCAGAACAAGTATTCAGCCTTTGATAATCTCAAGCAGGATATTTGCAAAGTGGTGTCGAGTTTTATTGATATTGGACCTCTAGATAATGCTAAGAGTACAGCCAGCAGCGTCTTTAGGACAAGGGCCTTTGTTAAGGTACAGGACGGCTGTGAGAGTTTCTGCTCTTACTGCATAGTGCCTTTTGTGAGGGGGAAAGAACAAAGCCGGCCTAAGGACAAGATAATAGAAGAGATAAACAGGCTTTACAGCGAGGGAATAAAAGAGATAGTCCTCACAGGTATAAATGTAGGCTCTTTCAAAGGCGGGCTTGAGCCTCTGCTGGAAGAGATACTTTCTGCTACCAAGATGCCAAGGATAAGACTTTCCAGCCTCAGACCATCCAAACTAAGTCCTCGGCTTATAGAATTGATGCAGGAAAAGAGGATTTGCCCGCACCTTCACGTTTCTCTGCAAAGCGGTTCAGACAAAGTCTTGAAATTGATGAATAGGAACGACTACACAGTGTCTGATTTTAAGAGCTCCTCAAAGGCTTATTTTGAGGCCTTAAAGGGACGTTCTCCTTTTATGGCCGCAGATGTAATAGTGGGTTTTCCCGGCGAGGATAAGGAAGATTTTGAACAGACCTATTCTGCTATAAGGGATTCGCAGCTTAACAAACTTCATGTTTTCATATTCAGCCCAAGGCCTGGCACCAAGGCCTTTGGGATGAAGACAGAGGTCTTGCCAGCTGAGTCAAAAAGAAGGAGCCAGCTTTTACTGGACCTTTCAAGGAAAAAGTACCTTGCTTCCCTGAACTCAATGGTTGGGAAGAGTATAGAAGTTTTATGGGAAGATAATTCAACAGGCCACAGCGAGAATTACTATCCTGTGATAGGCCAGGGAAAAAAGAACACTCTTGAACAAAAGATCGTGCTTGATATTGATGAAGAGAACGAGGTCCTTATCGTTTAGAACCTTGCAAGGTAGAGCTCAAGGTCCTTGTCCCCGCTTTTAAGCGAGAGCTTTTTCTTTGTAACAGCCTCAAAGAATTTCTTTAGATAAGGGTTGTAGTAAAGACCAAGCCTTATTGCCTTGTTGTCCAGTAAGTTCAGCCTGAGCGTGTCTCCCTTTTTGCATTTGTCAGCCCTGTGAACAAGCATGGTCTTTACAGGCGTCATTAAGTACATAAGTATTTTTCTTTTCATGGAAATTGGGATTATTCCCTTTTCCCTTAGCATTGCAGCAGTGCTTATTATATCTATCCCGGTAGGGCACATTACTGCACACTTTGTGCACAGCCTGCACCTTTCTATGTACATTACAGCCTCTTTGTATTCATCTTTGCCTATAAGGCCGCTCACTATCGCCCTTAAAAGGTTGGCCCTTCCTCTTGCCTTGAGGCCCTCATCATTTTTATGGTTGTTCAAGGAGCTGCAAAAATTAAGGCAGTCGTTACACCCGTGGCATTTCTCTATTTCGTTAAGGGTGTGAGGGTCAAGATTGTGTATAGGATCGAAGATATACCTGTTGCCAACTACAATTGCTTCTTTGACGCTGACTATCTTGTCAGGGTTAAGTATGAAATCGGGATCGAATACTTTTTTTATCTTAACAAAGAAAGCGTGCAGGTCTGGATCGAACCTTTTTATGTAAGGGGTCCTTAATAGACCATCGCCGTGTTCACCGGCTATGGTGCCGTTAAGCTTTTTTACGAGAGAGTAGGTCTTTTCTGAGACTGAATCTATTACCTCAAGGAAGTCTGGGTCTCTGGTGTCTATTTTTGGATTTATATGGAAATGCCCTGAACCTATATGACCAAAGAAAGCTGTAGGAAGTCCAAAGCTGTCCAATATTTTTTTCTCTTCCCTGTAGAACTCAGAAATACTTTCAACAGGCACAGCTATATCCTCTATGAACCTTAGGGTCCTGCTGCTTCCCTCTATGCGGTTAAGGATGGAGCTTGCGGATCTTCTCATCCACCAGAGCTTTTTCCGCTTTTCCTGGTCGTGGGAGGCATCTATCTTTAAGGCGATATAAGAGAGGACTTTCTTTAACTCATTTAGCGATGCTCTTACCTCGTCAACTTCACCGTCTATCTCAAAGATAAGGCCGGCCTTTATCCCTTCAGAGAAGTAATCCCTGATATCTGCAAAATGTTTTCGGCTCGTCTCTATAAGCTCCTTGTCCAGAAGTTCTATAGCAGATATCCTACTTATCTTGTTGGAAAGTGTTACGGCCTCTAAGGCCCTTTCTAACTCGCTGAACAGAGCAAGGATGGTAGCCCTCTCTTTTGGCAGGGATATAAGCTTTAGGCGTATCTTTGTTATTATGCAGAGGGTGCCTTCGCTGCCCACTATCAGCCTTGTGAGCATTTCAGGCCCGTAAAGAGAAAAGGTCTCTTTGATGTTATATCCAGAGGAATCCTTAAGCGTCTTAGGTACTTTATCAAAAAGCCTTACGGCCTCTGGCCTAAGTTCATCGAGGGCATCAAGATAACTTTTGGTGCCTTCACCCGTTATTGTAGAGAAAAAGTTCCCATCAGCAAAGTAGCCTTCAAGGCCGATAACGTAGTCTTTTGTGTCGCCATACATGTATGAATGTATCCCAGAGGAATTGTTAGAGACCATTCCGCCCACTGAACATACTTCAGCGCTTGAGGGGTCTACGGGCATGAAAAGACCAAGTGGTCTTAAGGTCTCGTTAAGCTTTCCTAATACTATTCCTGGTTCAATATCAACGTAGTTATCTTTTATCTCAATGATGCCGTCCATGTTCCTTGAAAAATCCATGAGAATGCCTTCCCCAAGGCTTTGTCCTGCAGTGGATGTACCGCAGCCTCTTGCATGAACTGTTAAATGTTCCTGTTTAGCGTTCTTTATAGCCTTTTTTACGTCTTCTTTTTCTTTTGGACAGATGACCTTGGCTGGTAGAACTTCGAACATTGAAATGTCCGTTGAATGTAATATCCTTTGTACCTTTGAGATGTTCTTAGTCATTATCTAGCTCCCAAAGTACGCCCAGCAAAAAAAGGAGCCTACAAAAATGAGGAGTTCAAATATGAAGTAAGAGGCAAGGCTTGATCTTATCTTTTGTGACCTAAGCTCAAAGAGGTAGTTAGATATCTTTGATACAGCCTCTAATATGGTGTAACGCTGATGCCTTATGCAAAGGTATAGTATGCAGAGGAGGCTGATAAGCATGTAGAGGATAGACCTTGCGGGTGTCATATTAAATGTCTTTATTATGAGTATCAAAGGAAGTCCTATGCCTGCGATGGGAATGGCCACCAGAAGTAGTATCATCATGTTCAGGAAGGCCTTTTCTGTGGCTTTCTTTTTGTAGCTTAGTGACAGCACAAGGAGCACGAAAAAATAGGACCACCAGAGCGCCAGAGGGGCCTTGAAACCGTGAGACAACGATGCTGTTATTACAGCAAGGTTCATGAATATTATGATAAGTATGAAAGACCTTAAAGTATACGATCTCATCTTTTGATCTGCACTAGATCAAAAATAGCTTTAATTTCATCTCTGGAGAGTTCCCTGAACCTTCCTTTTGGCGGTATACCGCTAGATACAGGTCCGTAGGCTATACGTTTAAGACGTGCTACCTCTGAATCCATGGCCTCCACTATCTTTCTTACCTCGCGATTCCTTCCTTCACCTATCTCTATCTCGAACCAGGAGGCGTTCGACGTGTGACGTATGTTGCTTATCTTTATGTCCTTTATCATAGCTCCGTCAACATAGACGCCGCTCCTTTGAACTTTCTCTATCCTGTCTGCAGGTATGCCTCCCTTGGTCCTGACAAGGTAGGTCCTCTTTACGCCGTATTTTGGGTGTGTAAGCCTGTGGAGTACTTCTCCGTCGTTGGTGAAGATAAGGATGCCTTCCGTGTTGTAATCCAGACGTCCAACAGGCAGTAGCCTTCTTATGTTCCTGGGCATAAGGTCCATCACTATGGGGCGGCCCTCTGGGTCATTCAGCGACGTTATATATCCCGCAGGTTTGTTTAGCACAAGGTAACTGTATCTTTCAGTCTTGGACAGTACGAGTACCTTGCCGTTCACTTTTATTGAATCTTGATAAGGATCAGCCTTGGTGCCGAGCTCTTTTACTATCCTACCGTTAAGCGAGACTTTTCCCTCAAGGATCAGCTCTTCAGCCTTCCTTCTGGAACACAAGCCCGTTGAGGCTATCAATTTTTGAAGTCTTTCAGTCGCTGGAGACTGGCTCTTCGTAATTTTTTTCTCTTTGTGTTGCATATTTCCTACAGGCATCCTCAAAGATTATATCGACCTTTTCCTGTACCAGGTCTATGTCGACCTTAAGCTCTTTTCCGATCTCCCTCATATTCTCTATGGCTGTGTCAGCCTCGTCAGTGCCGTCGTCAACTATCTCTATGTTGCTGTTCTCTTCAACGACCATCCTCAAAGATTCGTTAAGCTCCATTCCGTAGTCGCCGGAGTTGCCGAACGACCTTGATACCATTTCCTCTATCTCTGTTATTGAAGGAAGTTCCCTTATCTCTTTTAGCCCGAACACTTCAAGGAACTCTGGTGTGGTGGAGTAGAGCAGAGGCCTTCCGGGTAGGTCGGACCTTCCGCATATCCTTACGAGGTTCTTGTCCATCAGCGTCTTAAAAATGTGTGTTGAATCAACTCCGCGTATCTTATCCGTTTCAGCTTTTGTTATCGGCTGTTTGTAAGCGATTATCGCGAGCACTTCAAGAGCTGTAGGTGAAAGTCTTATAGGCCTGATGTTCTCCAGCTTCTTTACCCAAGGGTTGTTATCCTCTTTGGTCCTTAGCTGCCATCCGCCGGCTATCTCTTCCAATTTGACCCCTCTTTGCTCGCTGGACATAAGCTCAGTCCTTAGTTCATCAAGAATGGAGTATATCTCTTCTTTTGTGTAGGTATCGTCAAAAACCACCGTGAGCCTTTCTGTGGACAAAGGTTTTTCTGACGCGAAGAGCACAGATTCAAGTATCCCTTTAACTCTTTCTTTTTCCATAAGCTTTCACTTACCTCGTTTCGTTAAATAGAGCATCTTTGCTTATAAGGTCCCTGTCAATAAAAGACAAGGGCTTAACGGTAGTGAGAAGTATATCACCAGCCGTGCTTGTTTGTATAACTTTTAAGAACCCTAATTTTGAGAGCTCAAGTATGCACAAAAAGGAAACTACGATCTCGTTCCTTGTGACCGGCTTTGCAAGCAAGTCGTCCAAAGACAGGTTCAAGAATCCTTCTGGGTACAGTTCAACGAGCTCTATGAGTTTTTCCTGCAGGCTCTTGCCTGGTGATTCTACGTCGTGGGTCGTGAACTGGCTTTGATATCTGTTGACGATGTTCTGGTATGCAACTATCAGCTGGAAGACTTCCATGTTCTTTATAGGGCGGTCTTCTTGGACGATCTCATGCTTTGGATGCTTGAACACGTCCCTGCCTAGCATGGTCCTTTCACCGAGCTTTTTGCCGGCTTCCTGATATTTCTGGTACTCGAGGAGCAGTCTTACGAGCTCTTCTCTTGGATCCTCTACAGCCTCGTTACCGTTAAGGTCATCATCGCTCTTGTATACAGGGAGCAGCATCCTTGATTTTACATATATAAGGGTTGCCGCCATGACCAGGAGTTCTCCTGCAACGTCGAGGTTCATTTCCCTCATGGCCTCTATGGCCTCTATATATTCCTCTGTTATCTTGGCGATAGGGATATCGTAAATGTTTATCTCATTCTTCCTGATAAGGTGGAGCAAAAGGTCCAGTGGGCCTTCGAAGGCCTGTAATTTTACGATGTAATCATCTCTTGTAAGGTCAAACACTATAAGAACCCCGCTAACAAGTGATATGAAGCTACAAGCGACTCCCTATAAAAGAAGAACGCAGGAACCCCGACTATATACTGCAAAACGCCAATATACCAAAGAACTATTATCAGGATAAAGCTGTAAGGTGCCATCATTTCGTAATACATTGACTGTTTCATTGAAAGCAAAAGCCTCAACACCCTTGAACCGTCCAAAGGAGGTACCGGGATCAAGTTAAAGAACGCCAGAAAGAAGTTTATAAGAACGCCTGCCTCAAGCATCATGGAAAGAGGTGCGAAGATGTAGTGCTCTTGAGGGGTGAACATCCTGACAGCGACGAAAAGGAACGCGAATATTATGCCCAGTATTATGTTGGAAAGAGGGCCTGAAAAAGCCACCAGGGCCATTCCTTTTTCCTGGTTCTTGAAATTCCTTGGGTCTACAGGGACAGGCTTTGCAGAGCCAAAATATATGCCTCCCACGATAAGTGTTATCGCAGGCACTATTATGGTCCAAACAAGGTCTATGTGGGCGGCTGGATTCAGTGTCAGTCTGCCGCTGTATTTTGCTGTGGGATCACCAAGCTTGTTAGCGGTCCATGCATGAGCGTACTCATGAAAACAGAGGCTGAACAGGAATGGTATCGCATATAATGCTATTCTTTGCAGAGTATCTTCCACGTCCTTTAATCCCCCGGGATATTATATTCATTCAGGAGCTGTAATGCCAGGGCTTTATTCTTGCCCCTTTTTATTTTTGATAGCTCGGATTTTTTTTGTACAGCTGTGATGCTGTTTATATATTTTGCTTTTATAGCCTCTTTTAAAAGTTCATCGGTCATGGGTTCCAATGACAACTCATAGCGTGCCGTATAATAGACAGCCCTATATATGAATGAAGGCTCTTCCTTGAAAAGGTCCCTGTGGAGTGTTCTAAGCACCTTTGACCTTATGTCCTGAATGGCCCCTGCATTATCTATTACGCTGCCGAAGTCCTTGGAATTTATGGATATTGCAAGCGCATCTATAGAAAAGCCCCTGCAGTACATCTCTGTATCTATGTTGCCGGCACCCCCGTGGTGGTCCAGTCTTGCCCTTCCCATCCTTATGTAATCACCCTCGTTGTATGGAGAGGGAACGAACACATATCTGCCGTCATGCTTAAGGTCTTTGCTCTTTATGAGACCATAGGTATTGAGAAATTGTTCTACGACGCTGTTAAGGTCGCCTGTAACAACTACTTCTATGTCGGAGCAGTCTTCCCTGACTATTATGGAACGAGGGTATGCGCCTATGATATAGGCCTTGGCATTAACGGCATCTGCCGAACTGCCAATACCCCTGAACATGCTTATCAGCTCCCCCGGAAGCGTTGAAAACAAATGCATGCCGAACCATTTACCATCACTTGACGATTGTGTAAAACAGTTTATAGCTATGCTTGACTTATTATTATTGGCATGGTCTTTTTGTTCTGGTTTTTGACGGTTTTAAATAAATAAAAACATATGGAGGGATCTTTAAATGGCAGTCAAAGTAGCAATTAACGGGTTTGGAAGGATAGGCAGGATAACCGCAAGGTTCCTGATGGACAACAGCAACGTAGAAGTAGTAGCGATAAACGACCTTACGGATACAAAGACCCTTGCACATCTTTTTAAGTATGACTCCGTTCACGGAAGATACGACAAAAAGATCGAGCACGGTGATGATTACATAAGTGTTAACGGGAAAAAGATAAAAGTACTTAGCGAAAAGGACCCTTCAAAGTTGCCTTGGAAAGCCCTCGGCGTTGACGTAGTTCTTGAGTGCACAGGAAAATTAAAGGACAAAGAAGCGGTTAATAACCACATAAAGAGCGGAGCAAAGAAAGTGCTGTACTCAGCTCCTCTTAAAGATGCTGACCTAACGGTAGTTATAGGCGTTAACCATGAGTCTTATGATCCTTCAAAGCACAACATAATATCCAACGCAAGCTGCACAACGAATTGTCTCGCCCCTGTAGCAAAGGTGCTTAATGACAACTTCAAGATAAAGAACGGTTTCATGACTACCATACATTCATATACCAACGACCAGAAAGTGTTGGACCTTCCTCACTCTGACCTAAGAAGAGCAAGGGCTGCAGCTGTTTCTATGATACCTACTACGACTGGTGCGGCAAAGGCCGTAGGGCTGGTGCTGCCTGAGCTTAAGGGAAAACTTGATGGTTATGCAATGAGGGTGCCAACACCTAACGTATCTGTTGTTGACCTTACTGTAAACCTTGAAAAGTCCACAACCAAGGAAGAGATCAACGCCGCTATGAAGAAGGCAGCAGAGACATCATTAAAAGGTGTTCTTGCATATACAGATGAACCGCTTGTATCAATAGATTTTAACGGGACCCAGGTTTCCTCTACATTTGATTCACAGATGACTAACGTAATAGAAGGGACCAACGTTAAGGTACTTGCCTGGTATGACAACGAGGCTGGATACTCAAAAAGACTTGCAGAACTTACAGAGTTCGTTGGCAAAAGACTTTAATCCAGGGAGTAAAAGATGGCGAAGATAAAGACTATAAAAGACATAAACATAAAGAACAAGAAGGTCCTTATAAGGGTGGACTTTAACTGCCCTATGAAGGACGGCGCCGTGAGCGACGATAACAGAATAAGAGCTGCGCTTCCAACAATAGAGTATGCGATGTCGCAAGAGGCCAAGGTCATCCTTGTCAGCCATCTTGGGCGTCCAGACGGTAAAAAGGACCCAAAGTTCACTCTTCAGCCTGTAGGCGAAAAACTTGCCGAGCTTTTGGGCAAGGACGTCATCTTCACCCATGACTGCATAGGCGAAGGAGTATGGGCCGTAGTTGAGAACATGAAACCCGGCTCTGTTGCCTTATTGGAGAACGTTAGGTTCTACAAAGAGGAAGAAGAGAACGATAAGAACTTCGCTCTTGAGCTTTCAAAGCTCTGCGATGTTTACATAAACGACGCATTCGGTACGGCTCATCGCGCACACGCCTCCACGGCAGGCATAGCCGAGTTCGTGAGGGACAAAGGCATGGGTTTCCTTATGCAAAAGGAAGTAGAGAACCTTGACGCTGTGCTTAACCATCCAAAGAAACCTTTCGTTGCCATCTTGGGCGGTGCAAAGGTCTCAGACAAGATCCCTGTGGTTGAGAACTTCTCAAAGACAGCGGACGTGATGATAGTAGGCGGAGCGATGGCCTATAC
>JAKLHL010000003.1 GCA_022710165.1 Bdellovibrionales bacterium
GCTGAACTCGCTCATTATGTAGATGTAGTTGGACAGCATATAGAACAAAAATACCGTTATGATCAAAAGCACTATCCCAGCGACCACGACACCATAGAAAGGCAAAGTCAGCTTCAAGACCTTCTTGGAATCCTGAGGCACTATCATAAAAGTAAAAGGTCTGAACTTTATCTTAAACAATCTACTCCACCTTCAAAAGTATAACGCTAATGTTATCAGCTCCACCGGCATCATTGGCCTTGTTTATGAGCTTATCAACGCTCTCTGAGATATTTGATCCGGAATCTATTGCCTTCTTTATGTCTTCATCGGAGAGCATAGACGTTAATCCATCAGAACACAACAGGAACATGTCGCCTGGATCAACTTCCCTAGTATAGACATCAACGCTGACCATCTCTTCAAAACCAACTGATCTTGTTATCACGTTCTTATATGTAAGTTTTTCGGCTTCCTGCCTTGTTATCAGGCCAGACCTTATCTGCTCGTTTATAAGGGAATGGTCCTCTGTTATTTTCCAAAGATCCCCATCCCTGTAAAGATAGACCCTGCTATCCCCCACTTGGGCTATATATGCATTACCATCGTCAAAGAAAAGCGCCACAAGTGTGGTACCCATACCCCTAAGGCTCTCGTCCATCAGCGACCTTTCATATATCTTCATGGAAGCAAGAGATATGGCCTCTTTCAAGAAAGGTGCCACTTGTATAGATCCTTTCTTGTCTGTTATCTTGCCTACAGCGGTATTCAAAACATCCAGCGCCATAGAGCTTGCGGTCTCTCCGCCCTTATGGCCTCCCATACCGTCGGCCACTGCATATAGACCAAGCTTATCATTAACAAGGATACTATCCTGATTACTTGAACGTTTTTTACCAATATCACTTTTGCCGTATGCAGTTATTTTCTTCATAGCTTACCGCCTAAGGCATTATACAACCTATCCATGATAATTGAAACAGCAGATCTTACTGGCAAATGGTTATAACCAGTGTCGTACGAAAGGGGCTCTAGAACATAGTCAGAGCTTTCTATTATCTCGTCGACAAGTCCCCATCCGGTACCAAAAATAAGAAGATAGGCCTTATCGTGGTCCATGGACCCTATCAAGGCCTTCATCGTGATAGATCTTTCTGTTGATCTGGCAGTGGTAGTTATGGTCTCTACCTTTTTACCGGTCTTTAGAACTATGGATTCTTTAACAGCCTCAAGGCTTGGCGATATAACGACCGTGTTCAGCGCTGTGGACCTTTTATTGTTCCTGACCTTACCGTAATCACCCTTCCAGTGATCAACTATCCTTCCTACAAGGGCCTGCTGTTCAGCTATCGGAGTAACTATGTAGTAATTCTTGAAACCGAACGTCACTGACAATCTTGCTATATCATGGATGTCCATGTTCGTTACGGCTGTTGTTACAACTTCACCATCCTTGTTCTTTATTGGATAGTGTACCAATGCTACGTACAGGTCATAATCCTTTATATTCTTCATGCAAGGTCCTTTCTTTTTTTCTTTGTGACTTCTTTAGAGGCGTGCTCCCTCCACTTTTCTATCTTGCTGTGATTGCCTGATAAAAGTACTTCCGGCACTTCTATGCCTCCAAACTCCCTCGGCTTAGTGTATTGCGGATATTTAAGCCCATCATTCTCAAAACTATCTGTTGATACAGAGTCCTCGTTACCGACCACGCCAGGTATGAACCTGCTCACAGCATCTATAAAAACGGCTGCAGGAAGTTCTCCCCCGCTAAGCACATAATCACCTATGGAAACTTCCATATCAACATAAAGGTCTATGAACCTCTGGTCTACACCCTCGTACCTTCCGCAAACAAGGATGAAACGCTCTTTCTTAGATAATTCACGCGCAAGCTTGTTATTAAATTTTTTGCCTTGCGGACTAAGATATACGACCACGGGCTTTATATCGCTCTTTTCTTTTACAGCCTCTACAGCTCTTCCAAGAACATCTGGTTTAAGAAGCATCCCGCTGCCTCCGCCGTAAGGACTGTCATCGACCTGCTTATGCTTATCGGTGGCATAATCCCTAAGCTGATGGAGCTCAACGCTTATTATCCCCTGCTTCCTGGCACGCTTGATAAGGCTGTCCTCGAAATATCCGGATATAAGTTCGGGGAACAATGTTATTACGTCGTAACGCATTAAAAAAGTCCCTCCGGAAGGTCCATCTTTATGAGCTTCTTTTTATCATCTATCGACTCAACAAGTTCATCAACAAAAGGCACCAAGACCTCTTGGTCAACATTGGTCCTTATAACGAACAAGGTCTGCCCCTGTCTTATTATTGAGTCAATAACTCCAACGTCACCGATGTTAATATCCCTGACCATGTAACCGATATAACGAAAAACACTTTTCGTGTCATCAAGGTATTTCAAATATGATGAATAAAGAACTGCCACCAAAGACCCTCCAAGCTTGTCAGCCTCGGTCCTTGTGCCCACACCCTCAACATCCATTTTAACGTATCGATTATCTGAGCTGACATTGCTCACGGATATTTTTCTAGGGAATTGCTTGCCTTTTAAGATGTAAAGGTCTTCGGGGAATTCAACAAAAAGTTCTTTAAGTTCCTTTGGGGTAAAAAAAATAGGGGCGTTCTTCACGCCCCCTTTTATTCCTATGCCAGAATTTACCCTGGCAACTATTATCAGTTCTCTGCCGGCGACAACAACACGCTGGTCCATCTTAGTCAACTATTTCTAGTATCGCCCTCTTTCTAAGCTTGGTAGCTGCTGCACCGAGTATAGATCTCATTGCTTTAGCTGTCTTGCCCTCTTTGCCGATAACCTTTCCAAGGTCCTCTTTAGCGACCCTAAGCTCAAGTACCGTTGTTTGTTCTCCTGCTGTTTCGTAAACTTCCACTTTATCTGGAACGTCCACTAAGGCCTTCGCCATTACCGTAACGAGTTCTTTAAGCTCTCCCATTTCGAACCTCCCACACGAACATTAGACTCTATTTATTCCTCTTAATAAGAGAAGTAACCGTCTTTGTAGGCTTAGCTCCAACACTTAGCCAGTAATCAACTCTGTCCTGCTTAAGGACCAAGCCTTTCTCTGAGTTTGGATCATAGGTCCCGAGCTTTTCTATGAACCTTCCATCCCTCTTAAAGTTATTGTCTGCAACTACGATCTTGTAGTGCGGATTTCCTTTTGAACCCTGTCTTGACATTCTAATAGCAACACTCATTGATATTAAACTCCTCCTGGTGCTAAGGTCACCTTAGCTTTGGTATTCCTAAACCAGAAAAACCTGACTTTGGCAAGCTTTTCATTAGTTTTTTCATATCATCAAATGATTTCAAGAATTTATTTACATCATTTACGCTGGTCCCGCTGCCCGTCGCGATCCTTTTCCTTCTATTTCCATTAATGATATTAGGAGCTTGGCGTTCCTGTCTGGTCATTGACCCGATTATTGCCTCAATTTTCCTTAATTCCTTGTCCGGAGGGGTCAAACCCTTCAATTTACCCTTTATGGCAGAAAAACCTGGCATAAAGGATAGTATACTTTCCAAGGATCCCAGTTTTTTTATCTGCTGTATCTGGGCCAAAAAGTCCTCTATGTCGAACTCATTCTTTTTAAGTTTCTTTTCAAGACGCTCCGCTTCTTTTTGATCATAGTTCTCTTGTGCCCTTTCAATAAGGGTCATTACGTCGCCAAGGTCCAATATCCTTGAAGCCATCCTGTCTGGATAGAACTGTTCAAAGGCATCTCCCTTTTCACCCACGCCCGCGAACTTAACTGGCTTTCCTATGGTCTTATAAAGACTAAGGGCTGCACCGCCTCTAGCGTCGCTGTCAAGTTTGGTCAGGATGAAGCCGTTAAGGTCTAAAAGCGAGTCAAACTCTTTTGCGACATTTACAGCATCCCTTCCTATCATGGAGTCTATTACAAGTAGTATCTCTGACGGTGAATAGGCAGATTTAAGCTCTTTAAGCTCGTTCATTAGCTCGGTATCTACATGGAGCCTTCCTGCTGTATCTATTATTATTACGTCGTTGTTATTGTTGCGGGCTTGTTCTTTTGCTCTCTTGACCGCTTCGACGGCACTCTTGGCGCGTTCAGTGTAAGACGCTATGTTGTACTGTTTTGCAAATATTGAGAGCTGGTCCAAGGCGGCAGGCCTGTTAAAGTCAACACCTACGACCATAGGGGAACGGCCCATTTTTTCCTTGATGTGCTTTGCGAGTTTTACCGACGTTGTGGTCTTACCAGAACCCTGAAGTCCGACCAGCATTATCATCGCCGGACTGCCATCAAGTTCTATAGGCTTTGAGTTCCCGCCCAAAATATCGGTAAGGGATTTATATACTATCTTTGTAAGCTGTTCAGACGGTGATAGTGCTTTATGTATCTGAGCTCCGATCGCATTTTCGCGGATCTCGTCCACAAAAGCATTAGCGGCGTCATAATGCACGTCTGCATCAAGCAAGGACTTTTTAAGGTCCTCCATTGCGGATGAGAGGTCTTTTTCACTCAAAACACCGCGCTTTGCGATGCCCTCAAAAACGCCCCTGAACTTTTTCATTAGTGAATCGAACATAACCGTGTTAGTTATTATTAAACAGCATGCAAAGTCAAATGGATAATGCTTGTCACAGGCGCCGCTAGCTCAATTGGATAGAGCGCCGGTCTTCGGAACCGACGGTTGGGGGTTCGAGTCCCTCGCGGCGCGCCAAACTTTTATACTGGGTAAAATTGTCCTTTTTTACTTGATTTTTATGATTAAATTTTGATATAAGCGAAGCTCCGATCCTGGAGGTGTTTTATGAAAAAAACATTTATCTTATTTGCGATAGCGGTCTTCCCGATATGTATTTTTGCTCAAAGTTATGCTGTTAACCTACCAGGCTATTCACTTGATCTCGGTATTACTGTCAGTACCGATGATGGGAATATAACCAATTTCTATTTTGGCAGTATATACAAGGGAACATTCGAGCCTAAAACAAGTTTTGATCTTACTGGTAATAAACAGTCTTACGAATGTGATGAACAAAACTGTAAAATAAGTCTGTCAACGAGTAAAAAGATCTTAACATATAGTTATGAGATGCCCTGTCGTTCAGAGAGTTTTGGGGAAAATGGAGAAATAACTAAAGCAAGTTATGGAGACGTGATCATAAAACACATATTCACGTCCAACAACGGAAGCATGACTTATGATAACAAAGAAATATATTTGATGAAAAAACAAAACGATGGTTCATATATCGATAACTGCTATGGACAATATAAAATAGAAAAGTCCCAGATCGTAGACAACATTGTCCGCTTCACAGATGAATATAATAGGAAAGTATCTGGACGCATAACAGAGGATGAAAGCTTTTATTTGACCTTTACCACATCGGATGATCCTTCACTGCAAACAGTGAACATTGCCTATAAAAATTGATAATGAATGCTCTTGGTGTAAGGCCAATTATTTTACGAAAATGCTGGAGTAAATACCGCCCGTTGGAGTGCTGAACTCGCCGTTCTTCCAATATCCGCCCACTGTAGCATCGTTAGGGTCAGCCCCTAAAGCCGCTGTAACGTATATATCACCGTCGTTTATGAATATTTTAGGCATGGATAAAAGAACTAGACTATCCATAGGAACATAAGACCCTGTTGATAAGTTCACTATACCAGCCTGATCGTTCTTCCAATACCCAACCTTTGAATAATCCTGATACTGACCAGACACATAAACATCTGAGCCATAAACTGCAATTGATGAAGCAAAAGCATCTGTTGCACCGTCGGTAAGTTCGGTAATGACTCCGTTCTTCCAATAAACAGCATAAGTATTCCCGTTAAGCACAGTTCCAGCAACATAGACATCACCATTAACGACTTCTATATCATAAGCAACGCTGACAAAGGCTGACAGTCCAACTTTAACACCGTCTTTCCAGTAAGCGGCTTTATTAGCATCATCATAACCTGCTACGTAAATAGACCCTTCATAGATAAAAATAGATTGTGCCTGGCCTTCGCCAAGATCGACCTTTACTCCATTCTTCCAATAACAAGCGGTATCGTTACCGCTGTTGTCATAGTAGCCTGCAACATAGATATCGCTCCCAGACACATATATAGAGGTCGTAAAACCTTCGTCCGCTGCTGGAACATCAAGATTGGTCTTTGTTTCTCCCTGCCAATAACAAGGTTTATCTTTCACGCCATCCACATAGATACCAGACATATAAACGTTATCGTCTGTAACAAAGACCGACGTAGAAACAGCACTTGCTTCTAACAAGGTGACATCTCCGTCTTTCCAAACCAATGCATTAGCAGTTACATCGCTGGAAGAAGCACCAGACATATAAACACCTGCCATTGGGTTGCTGCTATCTTCGCTGTTAGTTCCGCCACCGCCTCCGCAAGCAGCCATCACCATCAACACAAAAGTTGGAAATAGGATCTTTTTCATCTTAATTCTCCTTTGTTTTATCTTTATCGTAGTAACCTTTAAGCGGAACCATCTTCTGGCCACACTTCTTACACAAGACGACATCTTGCTTATTGTTTATTGCCTGAATGTCTTCGCAAGAAGGACAGATCCAATCAACTTTTGGCTTATAGAACAGAACAGCTGCTATCCCAACGAGTGAGAACAGAAAAGCGCTCATAAACCAGAATCGAAACATCTCTCCAGAATTTACGAATCCACTATAATTTGCAGTAAATTTACTGCCGCGTGAAAAGACCCTGTTTACGACCAGCAATGTTCCGACACCGGAAAGGACCAAAGCAAAGACCACAACGAACACGATATATTTTATTTGCAGCCAGAACTTCTTGACATCTTCCATTCCGTCTTTATTCTCCCATATAAGAATCATTGAAAAACACAATCCTATACAATCAATTTTGTTTCTCTAGAAGTTCAACTTTAGTACCATCTTTTACAGACACTCTGCCAGCATCAATATCTATTGTAATATTCCCACATTTACATCTAGCAAACTCCTTTGTATTGGAGAACACTTTAACATTACAAATATTACATAAATAATAATAGTTCTCTGAGACTGGATACCCACCTTTAGAGAAGTCATAATCTATTTTATTGTAATTCATAACTAAGCCCTCCTAACTATTTTTCAACTAAGTATCCTTTGTCAATTAATTCTCTAATTGCTTTTGGCAATTCATATTGTGTGCCCTTACCTTTCTGTCCATACCATGGTGCTGCTTTACCAGAATCAACCTCTAAATCTTTGACCACCTCGTACTTTTTAAGAGGTTTACTCCTGCTAGTTTCAGGTAAAGATCTCGCTCCAAAGCTGGTTCCCTCAGGTGATGCAAACGTGCCATTATCCGACCCATATCGATCTATAACATCACCTTTTTTCAATGTTGTTTTTTCTGGAACACCAGCAAACCCTCTATTTGGAGGATAACTAGTTTTTACATTCTTAGCTGCTTTTCTTGAAACAAACTGGCCTGTATTTTTATCTATATATCTATTCGCTTTGGAATTAAACTTAATATGGCTAGCATCATCAGCCAATTCTGCAGTCTTCTTGCCTAGATTTACAGTATCAGAAACTTTACTAGTGTTAGTTAAAAACTTAACTCCAGCGCTAGCGCCAAAAGTCAAGAAAGGAGTAGCCAAAGCAATTGTATCTAAAGTGACCCCGCCTACATCAAGTGTTTTTTGCAGCAACGAGGTTTCAGAATTCCAATTTCTTATACTATTTATGCCAATACCAAGGCTAACTATGTCTATGATCGTATCAGGAGAATTTTCTCTATATGTAATGGAGGCGGCACGACCATTGTTGTTATACGCAAACAGATATTCACCTGAGTCTTCAAGACCCGTCGACCAGAACCTAGTATTTACATCATCCCTTCCGGCTATATACAATCCATCATTAAAACTGCCTAAGAAAGAGTCCCCTACGGTGTTTGAGTAAGCCTCGCTGTTCTCTTCATCCCTTACTTCGGCCGTTTTGTCTTCAACGTTCTTTGCCTGCTGGAAGTGTCCTATCTCATGGCCAAGTACCGTATAATACCCGCTTGTTCCCGTTCCGGTCTTTGAAGCATTAACACCTATATCGCCATCAACAGCTTCTTCGCTCTTTTCTCTAAAACCAGCCGCTTGATCTGAGTTGTCGTTATAGACTATAACTTTAAGTTTATCTAATTTGTCATCGCTGTAGCCATATTGAGAAGCGACTTTCTGCACAACATATTGTGTCGCGTTCTGAAGCTCTTCTGCTGAATGTGCTGATGGATTACTCAAAGTATCAAGAGCGTTCTGTTCTTCATAATGCTGATCAACAAAACTCTGAGCGTTCTGGAGTTCTTCCTCTGAATATGAGGACGGATCATTCAACATTGCAACAGCTTTTTGATATTCGTCGCTTGATTCCGCCATCTGTTTTGCGGTCTTTGTAACGTTTATCTTTATCTCTGAGTAATCAACGGCATCGCTAAAACCATTTATACCATCGCCGGAGTCGCTAACAGCTTTTGCTACGCTGTCAGCCATGGAGCCTAACTTAGTAGCACCTTCCTTGAATGTTTCTCCTATTTCTTTCCTGCCATTTTCGCTAAATAGTCTGTCATCAAGATCAACATCTACATCTATGCTGTCGTCCTTTGTTACTTCAAGCGCCTTTGTTAGATCCCTGTTAAGACCTGTTATCAAAGGTACTTCCTGGCCGCCTACATTTATAGTTCCGCCGCCTATTGTTGCCCTTGCTATCTGGTCTTTGTCGACCATCGCATATTTTATGTTCGTGCTTTCGTTGCCAAGATCAAGATCAACGCTTCTGCCCACTCCGTAAGTATGACTGTTCTCTTCGCCTTCCAGATCCTTAAATGTTAAAGAGCCCGTATTAAGCGTAAGCTTTGAATTAGCATCATTGATCAGCCCGCCCTCAAGATTAGTGTTACCTTTAACATTTATGTTCAAGCCATTAGCTGTTTGTATGCCTGCAAGGTTATTTACCCATTTGCTGTCTCCAGAAGTAAAAGTACCGCTGCCGTGTATACTAGGATTGCCTACATCACCACCTATAAGAGCAACTGTGCCTCCAACATTGATATCAGAGCTGTCGTTCTTTGAAGTATCAAAACTTGATCTTATATCCAGATTATTCCCTACATTTATATCTGCAGTTCCTGCACTTATGTTCGAACCATATATCAAAAGATCATTACCTGTATTCAACTTAAGTGAATTATCAGCTACAAGGTTAGAGCCTATAGACTTAGTGCTGTTGGTGTTCTCTGTATGCTTGCTGATATCAACAAAGTAGTTAAGGCTTCCTGATCCGTCCAAAAGGTTCATGTGACCGTTATCACCGGTATCATAGCCCTTGTTTATCTTTCCAAAATTAGTAAGCGTATCATTAAATGAACCAAAGGCTCCATTAATACCCTGGAACATCTGCCCAGTGACAAGGGTTTTCCCCATACCGGCTATACCGTCGACCAAAGATAAAGGATTAGAGGTAAGCCTTAGCTCAACTCCCATCCTTACGTCTGTTGATTCCATACTGTGCTCTACGGTATCGCTAACATCCAGCAAATTAAGGTCACGGCCTACTGATATATCCTGGTTGACTGCAACAACGTTTGATCCCATAAGGACCATGTCTCTGCCAGTGCTTATATTTAGATTACCAGCCTGAATGTTTGAGCCAACGTTAGTGACCGTCTTTGTGGATTCTTTTTGCTCTGTATACTTAACACCGCCCTTTATAGAGACGCCGCTTAGGCCTGCCATATCCCAGTTAAGGAAAAGCTTTCCTTCTTTTGACTCGCTAAAATAATCTGCCTGTTGCTCTGCTGAAAGAAGATTTAGATCGCGACCGACATTAAAAGTTACGTCCTGACCGGAAACATTTGAACCTACCAAATTAAAATCGTTGCTGGTCTTAACAAAAACCGTAGGGCCTCTAATGGAGCTGCCCTTCGCTATTTCTTCACTGGTGACAACAGTGTCTTCCTTGAAAGAACCAAATTCAAGATCTCCGCCAGTTATAAAACTACCCAGACTTCCAAGGATGGAACCGATACTAAAATAACTTATGGTCTTATGATACTCGCTGTGACCGGTAACATCATTTGCTGATAAAAGATTAACATCTGTAGCCTCAAGAGCTACTGCGCCATTTTCTGAAGCAAGCTCACTTGCAACAAGGTTTATATTTCCGTCCGCCTTGATGTAATTTGTATTCTTAGCATTTATTACAGAACCAACGTTGACACCTTTATAGTCTGTTGTTTCGTCGATCTTTTTGCTAAGCATCCCGCTCTTAACAATAGACAAAGAGTCATTTGTTTCGTTTAAGTTAGAGATAAGATTAACATCTCCCTTGGCCTCTATGAACGCATTGTCAGCGGATATGTTAGAGGCTATAAGTGTAAGACTTCTACCAGCGTTAATAGAAAGATCGCTTCCTACATTAAGGTTTGAGGCCTTTTGAGTAGTAGTATAATGGTTCTCTTTAGTTGAAGTACTACTCCAAAAACCTATCTCATATTTAGCCCTTTCAGAAGCAGTGCTTTCCTGAGCAGAGGCAAGAAGCATATCACCACCGATATCAAAACCAGCCGATCCTCCGACATTTATATCAGAGCCCATTAAACCAAAGTTGCCGCCAGTCCTTACAAGCAGGTCTTTTCCTATATCAAGCTTTGAGCCTATGTAGTTTGTATTCTTTGTAAGTAAAGAAGATCCATCCTCAAGTTTGGTCAGCTTCCTATCATAGGTCTGCATGCCTTCTATATTTATAGAACCACCTGCATCTATAACCGCTGAATCAAGGACTGTCACCTTGCTGGAGAGGACATTCATGTCCCTGTTCAACTTAACGTTCAATTTATTGGTGCGAAGCTGCGCCGTAGTAAGATTAAAATCCCTTGCCGTAACACTGGTAGTACCGTCAGCGAACATTATGCCGCCGACCTGAACATCAGTATCAGTGTTTATGACGATATTCTTCCCAGAAAGTACTCCACCGGTAAGCTGTACAGCAAAGTCAGATGTTATTGGAGAATAAACTTTTGGGACCAATGCTGTAACTTTCTTACCATTAACCAACTGTTCCTGTTCTACGTACCATACTATAGGTTTCTTGAGCGATTTTCTTTGATCTTCAGTAAGCCCTACGCCAAGTTTAAGGTTCAGATCTCCTGCTATATCAAAAGCATTAGTAAGAAGGACTTCCCTTTGCATCGCGTCAGAATCAACCTCGTCCACGATGAACTTTCTGTTAAATTCCTGCTCTATCTGTTTTGCTATGTATTCTTTTTCCCAGTATGCATCACCCATGAAGAGCCTGCTAAAACTATCCATGTTGTAACCTGCACGCTCTATAAAGTAATTTGAGCTCATCAAACCGTTAAGGTCTGTGAACAGAGGATTTGTCTCTATAAGGTAGCTCGCGCCGCTTGCATATCTAAAGAAAACACCATCTACGTCTATACCGATGCCCCTTTGGGCTGCCATTGAAGCCAAGCTTGCGTTCAACTGTGCGGCTTGGGTATTAACAGCATACGACTGATTGGTCGTACCACTTATGTCGGTGTAAAAAAGGTTGCTAGCACCTGTATGCTCTCTCTTCCCGTCCTGCCCTAGCATAGCTTTATTAAGATAAATGTTACCGCCAGCTATTATATTTGAGGCTCTATCTGAAACGATCCTTTCATCATAGGTCTGAATACTATAATCCAAAATGTTACCTAATAGGTATGAATAACTGTCGACATGAACACAGCCGCTCCAAGAACAGCTGCTAGCATTCTCAAACCATATGGTATGATTAGAGAGCTCGCCATTTAAAAGGCTGTCGAATTCTTTCTGTACATAAAATAGTTTAACCAGGCCGTCGACATCAGCGCCAGGCTGTAATCTTAAATAAATGATCGGGATATCCCTAACCCAACTGCCTTCACGAGAGTTATCTATTGTGCCGCTTGCGTTAATAGTTATATTGCCTGCAGCTATGATATCACTGCTGCTATTGTATAGGTTCCCAAGGTTCATTGTGATATTTCCGCCAGACCTTATAGTGCTGTAATCAGAGGTTGTAAGATTACTTCTAACCGTTCTACGACCAAGTTCTCTCCAGGAATCCCTTATTTCAATAACTTCTGCAGTTTCGATCAGATCCCCATCTTCATCACGATAATCCCAGTCTCCATAATCCCCTTGGGAGAGAATTCTAAAGTTAATATCTCCTGTCATCTCTTCACTAGGCAGTAATCTATCGCCGTTATATTGAGTATAGGTTAAATAATCAAAGGTCATGTCATCAGGTAAAAACCAATATACCAATGGATTAGGGTGCCTCTTGCCTGCAAGAGTGCTCCTATTATACAAATTCCCAGTCGTAATATTCATGTTGCCATATTCGGTTTTTATTATCCCTAGGTTATTGTCTATGTAACTTCCAGAACTAAGCCTCATGTCCCAATCTGAATATATGTAGGAATCGTTGTTATTAAGTATCCAGCTCCCCGCATAAAGGTCCATATCGTCCTTAGAAAGGATGACATAGGAGTTATTTATCCAGCTCAAAGCATCTATATCAACAAGCCCTGTAGCATAAAGCACATTGCTGTTAAGCACACCATAGGAATCAATATCAAGGGTGCCGTATGAGTTAAAATTAAACTCCGGATGAGACTGAACACCAGCCATCATACTGCCGCTCTGATTGTACAACACTCCAGGTGTAGATATCTTGACCGTGCGCAGACCCATAAGTTTGGTCCTGTTGTCAATATTTCCTGTCGCTGATATGTTAAGGTCACCAGTAGCAAAATACTTTCCATACAACGTTAAGGCGCCCGTATAATTAAGATTAAGGTCACCTATAGATTCAGGAAGTTCATACTTGCCATTTACCTTGTTTATAACGCCAGCCAAAAGCTGTCCGTTCGTATTGTTCAAATTACTGGTAGTTATATCAAGCAGCGTCCAGCCGTTTATCTTTCCGGTATTCAAGATACTGCCGTTAAGCCAAATATTATCGCCTTCTATAGTGCTAGAGTTATTTATTGAGGAATTTATATTAACATTCGCACTAAGCACACTTCCTGGATTAGTAAAAGACGTGGAATCAAGGTCAAACATATTGTTTGATGATATCTGCCCGCTGTTCAACAAGGCCCCAGAAACTATATGTATGTCCTGTTCACTTACAAGGTTGCCTGAGTTATTAACATTAGTACTTGAAACGTTAAGGCTCTCGCCTGTTGAAATATTAGCAGTGTTTATTAATTGGTCCGCATCTATGTTCGCATCCATGTAGCTGGTGATCTCACCTGAGTTATTTAATGTGTCTGCATCAATGTTCAAGGTCTCAACTGCTGTGATATCGCCGGCGTTTGTTATGCTATCAAGGTTAAGAGCAAGGAGTTTGTAACTTAAAAGTTCTCCGCCCAACAGGTTATTAAGTGTCTGACCTTCTGCAAGAAGGCTGTTACCTCCAAGGACTGAACCAGAGTTATCGAACTGTACAAAGTTCAACTGCACGTCGTTATTTGCACTTAGCTCTCCGCTGTTATCAAGGTTAGTAGTAATTATGAATATATTATTATTGGAAAGCATTTTGCCCGGATTTATCAAACTGCCAAAATTCAAGCTAAGATCAGAAGCACCAAGTAATTCACCAGAATTTAAAAGACTAAGGCCTATCATGCTAAGAGTGCCAGCGCTTGTAACAACACCAGCATTACTTATCTGATCAGCCTCTAAATTAGTAGCACCGTAACTTAAGGTCTCGGCACCAGAGGCAAGCTCTATCTGAGAAGCTTTAATATCTATATTACTGTTGGTCTGGGCCTTACCCATACCAGTGACCTTACCGTCAGCTCGTAAAGAGATCCCTTCAGATGATGTAAGGTTCTTGTAAGTAAGGTTGCCCTTACTGTCTATTACGATATTACCCGCATCGGCATACATGCTGTTAGGAACATTAACGCCCACTCCAGCCTCTGTAGATATCATCTTTATCCTGCCGGCATAAATCGAACCAAGGCTTGTAGCATCTATTGAAAGTTCTGGCTTTGTACTTCCGTCATCAGCTTTTGCCGTTACTTGTTTTGTTTGATAGTCGTAATCGTTACGTCCTGTAACAACGCTAAGGTCATTTGCATTTATCTGGCCCTGTATTTTTGCGGTCCTTGCTATTATCTCAAAGTAACTAAGGTTCTCTGTGTTAACGCCCTCACTGCCTATAGTGACATCCCCGCCCTGAACATTAAGATTTTTCAAGAACCCGTTCTCTATTTCTGGACGACCAGTCGTAAGTGTTGCTCTATTAACATTTATAAAACCGCATCCGTTACAAGTTATTCCGTTAGGATTGGCCAGAACATAGTCCGCCCTTTTTCCATGGACTTCTGTAAAACCATTTATGTTCGATCTGTTAACGCCGGTTACTTCGCTCAATATGAGAGTGGCCTCGGACCTTCCTGCCATATTTGGGTTCGTATAAAGAGCACCGCCCAATACTGACACTGCATTCTGCCCTGAGTTGTTAAGTATTACGCCGTCCCTTGTTACGTTAAATTCAACGAACCTGTTATGGGATAAACCCCTGCTGTTAGGCGCTGAGATGTTTATTACCTGTACTCCGTTCTGGGCCCTGTCTAAAGTTACAGTTCCAGACCTCGGGTCAACGATGATACCCGAGCCGAACAAACTCGGCGGGTACATTATTGTTGTGATGATTAGGATCGCTAGGACTTGCTTGAAAAATTTCGGTTGCATCTAACACCTCCGAAATCGACGCCCTTTTTATATACAAACTATCTTGACTTTGCAAGTTGTAAATCATGTAACATTTTTGTTACAGCCCCTTAACAACAATGAGACAAAACCCCTTGCCTAGAACACCTTAACGGTCAAATTTGCGTATAATTCCAACCCGTTACCCTCTAATTCCCATATAAATCTTGGCTGAACTATAGGGATACCGGCCGTAAGACTAAGATTGAACCACTTTGCATTATTCCTTACCCCAAAAGAAAGGCCCGATATAAGCGCATCGTTCTGATTGCCATAAAGAGCCGTCCCGCCTTTTTTAGAAGCATAACCAAAGTCCAGTCCAACGAATATCTCTGGAGACCAAACAGCACGAACAAAACTATTTTTACCCTCATAATAGAAAGGAAGCGAAAGTTCATTCCTTACATAAAACCCGTCGTCGCCCAAGAAAAAGCCCTTATTGAAGCCTCTTACCGTATATCTATCACCAACACCTATCTGCTCCTCTGAATATAAGGTTGAATTAGATACCTGGAACCTCCCATTACTACAAAACTTAAGACCGCACATAAAGTAGTTACACACCGAGTAATCCACCAGGTATTTAACGAACTCAGGTTTTGGATATTCCGAACCGGTCTGGAGAGGATCATTCCCCGGTACACTAAAGAGCCTTGTACCCTGTACAACAGAGAACTTAAGATCATAGAACCCAGAGCCAAACTTGTCGGTATAATCTACAGAATATTCCATGTTGCTGGTACGTCGTGAAAGCGCATACAGTCGCTCTTCTGCAAAATAGGTCCTTCTATCCTTATATATAAGACCTGCACTCAAGGTAAGGATGGATGACTTCCATCTGTACGTAACATAATCCACATACATGTTTATATTGTCGGTAAAAGACTCATAAGGATATTTGACACCGCCAATATCTAGGTTCGTGAGCGATCTGTAATAAGAATAACTTGGTCTAAAGGTAAGATACTCTACGGGGAAAGTAAGATAAACAGCATGGTTCCTGTTAACATCCTCGTTGGCGGTCTTTTCAACACCGGTACCGTATATGTACTGTATCTGATCATCAACATGAAATAGATTATCTTTTTCGAGCCTTAGGTTCATCTTTGGCGCACCGTCGGCATTAAGGGAGTTGTTTATCTCAAAATATCCCCTGAACTTATCTTCCTGCTCATTGGTCACCTCTATTATAGAAGTCCCTGCTTCGTCGCCAGGAAGTATCTTTGTCTGTGCGTTGTTCGACGGAACTTTATTAAGCTGGTCGAGGCCCTGTTCAATATCCCTTATGTTAAGCTTCCTATCCCTCGGTATAGGGAAAGCGCCGAACACTTCCAGCCTGTCACCAAGGCTGTTGTCGTTCTGCCTTACTTCTTGAACAGTACCCTCAAGAACGGTCAACACAAGAGTTCCTTTAAGTATGTTCTGCTCTGGCACATAAACCCTGGCTGTGACATAACCCTTTTCGATGTACCAGTTCGTTATCTCTTCAAGAATGGAGTTTATCTCTACCGCGGTAAGACACTTTTCGAGATATTTCTTTATTAACCTTTGACGTTCTTTTTCAGGGAAAAGTCCTGCACCCTCTATTTTTATATTGTCCAACGCAAAGCAGTTAACACCTTCCACTCTGCCAAGACTAGAACGCTTCACTGGTGCAGGCATGGTCGAAGGCACTTCGATCTTGCTTGGTTCCTTCTCTATAACTTTTTGCCTTGATAGACGCTCTTCTTCCTGACGTTCCTGTTCATAACGATCATAGTCCCTGTCAGCTTCCTGTATTTTATTTTGCGGAGGATCAGGGATATCGGCGCCGTAAAGGCTGGCCAAAGAAAAAGAAAGCAGCGCTACTAAGCAAATATGATTTATCATAATAGGCTTTATTATTTGCTCTATATATCTTGTTCAGCGGGAAATAGCCAGGAATATATTTTTTAAAATAAAAAGGGAGGACCATCTCTGGTCCTCCCTGTATCATTTTTGTTACACTTCTAACAAAGACTTTTACATTTTCGTTGCAGCAGAAGGACAAAGTACATACTCTTTACAGAAAAGACTTAAAACAAGGTTCTGATCCATGGCCTTAACATCAATTCCTAGCTCTGCGTTCAAGAAATCAAGCAATTCGGTCGTAGTTCCGCTAGTGCAGATCTTGTATGTCTTATCAACATAGTTGCTGTTAGCCATGAAGACGTACTTATAAAAGTAGCTTTTCAGGAACGTCTGATCAAAGAGCTTGTTACCGCAGGAGCAATATCCATCGGCTACGATATCATCCAATATCATCAAAGCTTCTGGGCCATTCATTCCACGGTTCATCATGTTGTAAAGATCTTCCGCTTTCTTATTAAGAGTTTCACAGTCTATAGTTTGAGGAGCTGTAGGTTCTATAACTACCGGCTCATAGTTACATGGAGAAAATGATTTCCCGCAAGCCACATAAGCTATCTGAGAAGAAAGGTTCTGTACAAGCACCTCCGATACATTAACGGTCATGCTGCTCATTATCGTATTGTATATGTTCTCAGCGGTTAATTTAACATCGCCATCAGCACATGTTATCGCCGACGTCCTGACAAAATTAGCAAGGATGTCTTTATACTGTGACAAGAAGCTCTCATCACAACCGCAAGCCCTTGGCATTATTGACTGGAAGCTAAGCAAGAAATACGCTAGTGGAGAAAGACCAGTAGTCCTGACTTCTGTGGTCGTAGTACTTAAAGCTGTAGCCTTAAGACTTACAGAAGCAATATCCCTGTTAAGCGTCGTAGGCAACGCACTGTTTACGGCACCGCTCATAAGTTCGAACATTGATGTAACTATCAACTTTGTATCATCACAGGTGAACGCACAGGCAGGACATCCCTCTGTCGTAACTGGTTTTTCCGTCATAACGCTGTTGATAGGATCTGTTGATGCAGCCTTACCTCCCAGCGGTTCAAATTTCTTACCCATGTCACAAGCAGAGAATACGAACAAAGAAACGGTTGCAAGTACCAGTAACTTCTTCATCTAAAATACCTCCTTTAGTATGACTTTATTTTGTATTTATCTTTCTTATCCATCCGAACTTATCTTTTATCTTGCCGTACTGTATGCCGGTTATAACGTCGTAGATCTTTTGTGTTATAGGACCGGTCTTGGATCCGTTCATAACATAGTCCTTGCCCTTGTAACCAAGCTGACCAACCGGACTTATTACGCAAGCTGTACCGCTGCCAAAACACTCAGTGATCTTGCCTGAATTTATACCGTTGCACACTTCTTCGATGGTGATCCTTCTTTCCTCAACCTTAAGTCCAAGGTCCTTTGCAGCAGTAATTACCGAATCCCTTGTTATGCCGTCGAGTATCCCGCCGCTCAAGTTCGGGGTTATAAGTTTTCCACCCTCAACAAAGAAAATATTCATCGTGCTTATTTCTTCAACATATTTAAGTTCTACGCCGTCCAGCCAAAGCACCTGTGAATATCCTTTTGCTCTTGCTTCGCTCATGGCCTTTAAAGTAGCGGCGTAGTTTGCGCCAGTCTTTGCCTCACCTATTCCACCGCGTATGGTCCTAACATAAGTATCGCTTACCCATATCTTTACCGGATTAAAGCCTTCAGGAAAGTAAGGACCCGCAGGGGAATCCACGATGAAGAAGTAGTAATTGGACCCCGATCTTACTCCAAGCAAAGGATCAACTGCTATCATGGCTGGTCTTATATAAAGAGAATGAGCATCCTCAGAAGGTATCCAATCCCTGTCTTCCCAAACAAGCATCTCTAATCCCTTCATGAACATTTCTTCGTCCACAGTAGGCATGCACATCCTTTCAGCAGACCTGTTAAAACGTTTGATGTTCATCTCTGGTCTGAACATAACGATACTGCCGTCAGACCACTTATATGCCTTTTGTCCTTCAAATATTTCCTGGGCGTAGTGAAGTACTAAAGCAGAAGGCCATATAGTAAAAGGCTCAAAGTTCTTAACTACTGGATCCTGCCATTTTCCATCCTTATACTCTGCAAAGAACATTTTGTCGGTGAAGCATGTACCGAACCTTTTCTCACCTACTGTTACCGGACAAGTTCTATTGTCTTTTTTGTATGATATTTTTATTTCCATTATGATTAATCCCAACCTCCTTCTATTCCAGTTCTGAACAAGAAGCCTATCCTTACAAGAGCATCCCAAAAATCGTCTATGCCCTTTTGTCCTGAAGCCAGGTCCTTGCCAAAAACAGGGTGATACCTGACTATCAAACCTATCCTAATATATTTGCCTACGTCTATATCCATGCCGCCGCCAAAGTTAAAACCAAAACTTGCGGCAGAGTCAGAAACGCCGTTCAAAACAACAGAATTCCTGTAAAAACCTACACCACCGGTAAGATACGGCATCAGCTGATCAAAGGTCATCCCGAACTTTAAACCCAAGGTGCCATAAAAGGCTTTAGCCTCGTTGCCGCTCTTTTTGTGCGGTGAATATACTAAATTAAGGTCAAGGTCGAACAGTTCAGAAGGCGCATATGTAAGATAGCCTCCAAAACCAAAACCATTGGTCCCGTATACGCTCATGCCACTTCCTGAAAGACCTACAGCGCCAACATCTGCACCCATTCCAAAATCACCCTCATCTGCCGAGGCTGTGCTTGAAACAGTTACGAATAAAAAAGTCATTAACAACAATAGTCTACTCGCCATTTAACTGCCTCCTTTTTTCTTCTTCGTAAACCCTCAACTTTGATTCCAATTCTCCAACTTCTTGTCTTAAAGCTATTATCTCTCTCTCTAATTTAGATCGTTCCATGCTGGCTGCGTGCCTCATTTTTTCCACTGTAGCCTTAAAGTATTCCTCCATCCTGTCGCCAAAATCCTCAAACTTAGCAGCGTCTTTGTTCTTCTTAAAATATTCCTTGGTATCATCCCAGAACGCCCTGTTGCCGTCTACGATCTGATTCACCCATCGTTCCGCTTCTTCAAGACCGGTCTTAACAGAATCCTTGGACCTAACGATAAAATCACTTAGAGTCCCAGTTTTTATCACAGATTCCAGAATACTTGAACTGCTTCTGTTCCTGCTCTTTTTTTCCGCCTCAAGCACAATAAGAGCAAGCGTTGAGCCGGTAATATCGTCCCCTGTTTTATTATCAACTATCTTTACTGATATGCCGTCCTTGATGTGGTTGGCAACTTCCTCTATGGTCACGTAGCGGCTCAGCTCTGTATCATAAAGCTTTCTGTTACCGTACCTCTTGATTATCCTAGTATTATTAAGATCTTGTACGTTCATCTTCCCTTATTGTTTTTCCTAAAGATAGAGCAAAGAGCCTTGATACCATTACGTATCTCTATACAGAATATTATAGACAGGACCGCCAGCAGTGCGACTGCTTCTGGTTTGCCAGGTAATAGGTCTATCAATGACATATCTTGTTTGTATTGTTTATGCTCGCTGATGTCAAGTCTAAAGGTTCTAAGCACTTATACCGATAAGTAATATGATAGGGTGGAGTGAAATGTTTACTAAAATTACTGTGTTAGTGCTATTAGCGTGTTTAAGCAGCATTGATGCCAAAGAAATGCACAATGCAGACTATTACTTCATGCTTGGAGAAAAAGATCTGCTCAATGAGGATATAGAAAGTGCAAGGGACAATTTCGAGAGAGCAGTAAAGCTAGAAGGCAGCTCCTCATTCCTTCATATGAGATTATCAGAGGCTTATGAACTTTCTGGTGAACACGAGATAGCCATTAATGAACTAAAGAAAGCCCTGGAGCTTGACCCCGACAACATAAGCGCCAGAATGATGAATACAGAACTGATGATAACAGAGAAAGAATACCAAAAAGCCCTCGACAACTGCGATCATATATTAAAGCTGGACCCTGATAACAGGGACGCAGTAAGTTATAAGGCGGCGATGCTCATAAAGCTTAACAGGGACGCAGAAGCAGAGGCTGTACTAAATGAATATAAGCTAAAAGACCCACAAGATGAGTTCCCATATTTCTATGCGGGCATCATCTACCAGCTAGAGGACAACCCCTCAATGGCTGAGGATAAATATAAAAAAGCTCTGCAGATAAACCCAGCCTATGAACCTGCTATAAGCGGGCTAGTGATACTTTACAAAAAGGACAAAGACAAAAAGGAAACCATCAAAAAATTGGAAGAACTAAGCGTTCAGATACCAGACCTAAAGGACGACATAATAAAGCTAAGCATAATAGAAGGTGAAAAAGAGAAAGACAGGGACAAGGCACAACTGCATTATAATAAGGCGTTAAAGTACATAGAGGAACAGCTAAAAACAAATCCCTCTGAGTATTCAAAGCTCATACAAAAAGCGATGATCCTGGATGAATCAGGCAACATACAGGGCACACTACGCACGCTCGAAGAGGCATTAAAGTATCATCCCGATAACGAAAGGATAATTTACTACCTGGCTGTAGTTAACAACAAGATCGGCCATAAAAAGAAAGCGTTGGAACTTATGGAAAAAGTCGTAGAGATAAACCCAGACAACGCAGAGGCCTTGAACTATGTCGCATACTCATACATAGAGGACAGTCCGGAAAAGTTAATAGACGCTGAAAAGCTCATAAGAAAAGCAGCTGTGATAATGCCGGACAGTTATTACATAATGGATACCATGGGATGGCTGATGTATAAAAAGGGAGAACTTAAACAATCAAAAAAATTCCTTGAAGAAGCATTGGACCTTTCACTGAAAGAGGTCTCTTTCGAACAGGAAATAATAGATCACCTTATTGCCTTGTATAACAGGTCCGAGGACAAGAAAGGCATGAAACGCCTGCAAAATAGGCTCTTAGAACTGTTGAATTCCGGCGATTACAATGATAATAAAGCGGAGATAGAGAAGGTCCTTGAGAGGATAAATGGCTCCGCGAATAAAAAGCTTTGAACTTTTTGTCCTAATACCACTCACTACAGTGATCCTGTCGTCCTGTGCGCATAATTTCCAAAAAGTTAATTTCAAACCTTCCGACGATGCAATAGCACAGGTGCTAAGGGTAAAGATCAGCGGCAAGGATATAAATGAAAGGCTTACCGTATACACTCAGATAAACAGGACTCAAAGAAAGGCCATCCTGGACGGAGTTGCAACCGCAGGCAAACACGTTTTCACCCTCAGTTCTGACGGTGATAAATACAAGTTCATAGACCACATAAATGACACTCAAAGCTCTGGTGATATTCAAAGCTTTGAGCTGATAGTCCTTGATAAAGAGATGCTTTTCGAACAACTTGATATCAAGACGGCACAGCCGATAATAATAAAGGACCGCAAAGAAGAGACCACCATAGAGATCAAAGTCAAAGAACAAAGGAGACTTGAATGAGAAAACCCCTTATTGCCGCGTCGATAATAGGTCTAATACTTTTTTATTTTTCATACGGGATGGAACTTATACCTGTTTACAGCGTTATCCCTTTTATTGCCATGCTCTTAAGCATCGCAATAATACCTCTCATTAATGGGAAGTGGTGGCACCATAATTTCCCAAAAGTATCCCTTTTGATAGGTCTACCTATGGCTTTTGCCGTAGCCGCATATAATTGGCACTGGCTTTATCACACCACACTTGAATATATAGCTTTCATAGCGCTTCTAGCGTCCTTGTTCATAATAAGCGGGGGCATACTTCTTAAAGAGAATGTAAAGATCTCAGCCTTTGTAAACAGTTCAATACTTATTATAGGTGCTGTCCTTGCAAGCATAATAGGGACTACCGGAGCTTCGATGCTCCTAATAAGGCCTCTCATCCGACTAAACAAGGGAAGAAGGAACAAGATACATGTAATAATATTCTTCATCTTCATAGTCTCTAACATCGGTGGAAGCTTAACGCCTCTTGGGGACCCTCCGCTTTTCCTTGGCTTCATAAAAGGTGTGCCTTTCACCTGGACAATTAAATTATTGCCCGCATGGCTTTTCACCAATGGAATATTAGTAGTTCTGTTCTTTATAATAGATTCAATACTTCTGATAAAAGAACGCGTTCACAGCATCAGAGATCTCTCTAAAGGAAAATTGCTGGAGATAAAAGGCAAAAGGAATTTTATTTTCCTTATCGGCGTGATCGTAGGTGTAATATTATACTGCAAACTACCCGCTGAGATGAACCCTGTTCTTAAGGAAATTTTTCAGATAACGATGTTTGCGGCTATGTGCGCACTATCGTTGAAACTAACACCAAAAAAATACCGTGAAGAGAACGGTTTTACCTGGTTCCCCATTAAAGAGGTTGCAATATTGTTCGCCGCGATATTTGCCTCCATGATACCTGTGCTTAAATTGCTTGAATTAAACGGCCAGCGACTTGGATTAACAGAACCGTGGCAGTTCTTTTGGGCTACAGGGTCTTTATCATCATTCCTGGATAATGCCCCAACGTACCTGACTTTCCTTTCAGCAGCAAAGACGGTGTCACTCCAGCACATAGCACAAGGCATCCCTTTTATAACCCTTAAGGATGGAGGTGTGATCGCCGAGAACTTGCTGCTTGCAATATCTATGGGAGCTGTGTTCATGGGAGCTAACACCTACATAGGCAACGGACCGAACTTCATGGTCAAATCAATATCAGAAGAGGCTGGGATCAAAATGCCAAGCTTTTTTGGATATATGATCTGGTCAATACTGATATTAATACCTATCTTCTTGTTGAACGCTATGTTGTTCCTTAATTAAAACTACGACGGAGGTAAAAATGTTCAAAAAGATATTTCTTGCTCTTTTGATACTATACTTGATCGGTACTGGAGCTTACTTCCTGACAAAGTCTGTTCCGTCCATAAAAAAATATTTCTCTAAGGAACAGCAAAAGCCTGAAGAGAAAAAAGAAGAAATTAAAAAACAACAAAGCACTTGTCCAAGTTTTGCTTTAGGTCATATCGCCGGCGATGATTTCAGGGTCAACACAAGGATACTCTATTCCTCAAGATTAGAGCCAATAGACGACAAAGACCTGCTTGGATGGATAACAAAGAACAGCTGTGACAGGGCCGGCCAGCAGGCCCTCATATATTACAACTCAAGGCCCGTCGCTATAGCTGATGTAAGGTCTTATGACTATTCAAAACCTCTGGGCGAGAATTCAAA
>JAKLHL010000030.1 GCA_022710165.1 Bdellovibrionales bacterium
GCCGCTGTACGCCCCGGCCGCACAGGCACAGGCACAGGCCGCACAGGCCGCCCGCGCCGACATCGCCTTCGAACAGTTCACCCTGCCCAACGGCCTGCGCGTGATCGTGCACACCGACCGCAAGGCCCCCATCGTCGCGGTCAACCTGTGGTACCACGTCGGCAGCAAGAACGAGGCGCCGGGCCGCACCGGCTTCGCCCACCTGTTCGAGCACCTGATGTTCAAGGGCAGCAAGAGATTTGATGACGGAAATACGCTATCTTCGCTGTTGTATGCTAACCAGGGGCTTTATTCAGCAGTTACAGGACCTGAACATAGCTCTTTTTCATTCGAGATAGGGAATGCGGCTTTTAAACAGTGCCTTGAGGTTTTTGCCAGTTACTTCAGTGAGCCTTTGTTTAGAAGTGCTGATATCAAGGGCGAAATATCACTTATAGACAGTGAGTTCTCCATAAATAAAAAAGATCCAGACACGCTGTGTAGGCATATAATTAATAACGTCGGTGTTATTAAGGGCCATCCTATATCAAAGTTCTTCCATGGGAATGAGAGGACCTTGAAGGGTGTCTCATCAAAAGACCTTAGGGAACATTTCAGGCTCTACTCTCCCTCATGCACAAAGATCGCTATTTGCGGCAGGGCGTCTTTGGCTGAGCTTGAAGAGCTTGTTCTTATTAATTTCTCTGGATTGATCGACGATAAAAAAGGTCATTCTGTCTTTGACGGTCCTGTCTTTGAAAGATCTTTTTTACCTGATCTTATCTACGTTGAGCCCAAAGGAGGAAAACCCTTCCTGCGGTTATGCTATGAAACAAAAAGTATGTATGGCTTTTATAGGACAAAGCCGAACTGGATACTTAACAGCCTCATAAATTCAGAGAGGAATGGGTCCTTGATATCCCTTCTTAGGGAAAAGGCCCTGGCCCATGAACTATGGGCAAGCTTTCAGAACATGTCCTTTGCCTCTTTCCTTAATATAGACGTTATGCTTAGCCCAAAAGGTCTCCTAAAACCTCTTGAGGTATCAAAGTATGTCTTTTCTTATTTGGAACTTCTTAGAAAAGAAGGCTACAGGGACTATATCTATAATGAGCAAAAGGCAACGGCCGAGGCAGGACTTAGGTTCAAGGAGCACAAAGAAGGGTACCTTTATACCAAGGGCCTTGCAAGGAGCATGCATTATTACGAACCGCTTGCTTGTGAGGAACAAAGTGAGCTTATATATGAATACGGCAAGGATGATCTTGAACAGACCTTGGAAGATATAAGGCCAGAGTCAGTCAGATCGGTTATCTACGGTGCTGAACATAAGATGGACAAGAAAGATAGGTATTACGGTGCCAAGTACTGCCGGCTTGAAGGCAAAAAGAAAATATCACTTTCTGCATATTCAAGCGGACTTTATTATCCAGAACCGAATCTTTTCATAAGCTCCGATTTCACTCATGTTGATGACGATGGTATTCATTTCCCGAGAAAGATAATGGACGATGACAGAGGGGTGGTGTGGTTCCTGCAGGATTGGGAGCTCGGCCTTCCTTATGTTTATATAAATCTTCTTTTATTGAACAAGTCTGTTAATGCAGGCCCAAAACAAAAACTAGCCTCTATACTTTACTGCAAACTTATCAATGAAAAGCTCAGGGACCTGTCAGACATGGCAGGAGAAGCCGGGCTTTCTTTTGGTATAGACAGGAGTGACAGGGGGCTATCCCTTTACTTTGCAGGTTATTCTGACAAAGTTCCCGCACTCTTTAAAGAGGTAATAAAGGCCTTGAGCTTGAAGATAGACGACAAAAATATGCTGGAAAAGGTCAAGAGACCATTAAAGACAGATTACAGGGAGTTGGAGAGTTCGAGTTCATATTCCATAGCACAGTATTACAAGTATGATCTTATGCACACCCAGAATATAAATTATCTAGAGTATAAGGACCAGATAGACAGGATAAGGATAAGCGACCTTGAGCGGATAAGAAAAGACGCTCTGAGCACGATAGCGGTGGAGTCTTATATCTACGGCAACATAAGTGCAAAGGCATCGCTGGAACTTGTTGACCTCTTGTTCAAAAGTTTCGCTTCAAAGCCTTTGATACTAGCGGAGAGGCCAAAGGACCTGATAGCCAAATTGCCTCGGCCAGCCTCTTATTCTTATCTTAATAAATGCAAGGCTGATGATTTTTGCTGGGCAAGTTATTTTGATTTTGGCCAACGTCACATACGTTTAAGCGCTGTGGTTCAGCTAGGTTTTGGTTTTCTTAAAGGTTTCTTCTTTGATCAGATGCGTAATAAAAGGAAGCTTGCTTACGTCGTAGAGTCAAGACTGGACTTTTTTGAGCACGTGCTAGGAATATCTTTTATAGTATGTTCAGACAAGTATGACCCATTCAAGTTGTCCGCTGAAGCTTATGATATTTTCAAGGACTTTATACCATACCTTCAAGGCCTCTCAGATGAAGAGCTTGCTTCTTCAAGGACCTCACTCATAGCCGGCATATCAAAGTACAACAGGACCATAGAGGAGTGGATGTCTGAGCTGGTGCTTACTGCCGCTGTTAAAGGTGACCCTGATTATGGCAAGAAGCTCTGCGTAGAGATAAGCACGGTCACCAAAGACGAGCTGTGCAGTATTTTCAGCTCCTGTCTTTTGGGTGAGAACAAAGCTTCCCTTAATGTATATGCAGGCCATAACGTCAGTAAGAGCAGGATGAAAGATAAAAAAGAACACATCATAGACGATATTCTAAGATATAAGAAAGGGATCGCTTCTTATCAGTAGATGTTTATCTCTAGTTTCTTTGCCAGTTCCCTTGCCCCATCCATATCGACCCTCTTGTAAGCGTTAAGGAGTGATATCTGTACATCCTTTGGTGCAGAGCCAATAGATCCGTTCAAGAGCTCTGTGCAGACTTTTTTGTCTTCAGCGACCTTGCAGTAAGTCTCAAAGACTATAACTGGGGTTTTTCTTACCTGGAAGTCCGTTGAGTTCACTGACTTACTTATAGTGTTCTTGAAAGCGCGGTCCAAGAAGTTCATTTTTTCAGTCTTATCAACTTTTAATAGCGATGAGAATTGCAGAAGGAACTGTTTTTGTATTTCCATGCTTGTCGGTAATATAAGAGCACCTCTCTTTATCTCCTCAAAAGCCTGATTAGGGGTATCGAATAATTTTTGAAGCTCAGCGTGCGCTTCTTTTCCGTTCGCTGACTCAGGTGCGTCAAGCTCACCGTAGAGCTCTATTACTTTGCTAATACTTTTGCCTGAAGGGGAATCAGAGAATACATCGCTGGGTTTTAATTCTGTCTTGCCCGCCTCTGTATCAGCTGTAGTAGTTTCTTCTGCAGGTGCTTGGGGCTCTGTTTGTCCTTCAACGGCCTCTTTTACGGGTTCATCAGTGACTGGATCAACGGTGTTCCTTTGGTAAAGATAATATATAGTGAACGCAGCAGCCAAACCTATGAGTATGTATATATAACGTTTCATGGTCCCTCCCATGGCATCATTTTACATTTGTAGTGCTTTTCTTGAAAGGTGTAATTTTACTGGTTCGCCGATACAGGGGTTATCCCCGAAATGGATGCGATGAACTTGAAGGTATATCCGCTGGCTTTTTCTTCTCCAGGGCTGGCTACAAGGAAAGTGCCTGCGCCCTTGAACCCGGAAGGCAGGTCCTTTATCCTTAAATATAGCGAGCAGATACTGTCTGATGCTCTTACTATGCAGACGGGTTCGTCCTCTTTTATGTTGGTCATTGTGTAATATTTTATACCGTAAATAGGGTCATTGAACTTAAAGCTGATACCAGTATTGCTGGTTTGATAACCGCTTAGTGCTATATAGTGGCCATTGATCTGGTCCTTGAGTGTTACGTCGAGGAGCTCGGTGCCGTTATATGTTGAGCTTGCTGAAGTGTTGATAGGATATTCAAGGTACAATATTGAATAGGTCCATGGATGGCTGTTGGTAAGCGCCTGTTCTCCGATGGCAAAAGTGCATTCATTTATCTCTGAAGGATAGATGCTGCTATCGTATTGTTTTGCGCTTCCGCCCTGTTCGCTGGACATTTCGTTGACCCTCTGGTCAAAGAAGCTGGCCATTTCCACGGCGTTGACCCTCTTAGGACTTTGTGCCCAAGAAGTACCGATCATCTCTGTGCCTATTGCCAAGACCTGTTTGCAGTCTTTGTCGTTATTGCAATATCCGGTAGAGGAACCGGTAGGGTCAGAGCTTGCACTGATAGAGCTGTAAGAGTCAAGCCAGCCTGAAGCCTGGTCATCGATCCTATCCAGCACGGCGTTAACTATCATCTGGCCTGTAACTGGCCCGCAGGATATTTCTTTTCCAGGTATCTGAAGACTGAGCTGATAGGTCAAAGACATAGGTATTTCACATGAGCCCTGTATAGAACATACATCAGAGCTTCCTTCTTCGCTGTATGATGAGGTTGAGTATCCCGGACAGATATTGCTCAGGCAAGAACTTGAGTTGCATGAATTGTCGTTCTTTGAACTTGTTTTGTCGCCAAAACAGGCAAAGATCATTAGAGCTGATAAAGCTATTATCAAATTCTTCATGCTTAAAGACATACTTTCCTCTCTCCTTTGTTACATTATATAACATTTAAACAAATAAATCAACAATTATTTTTGAGTGTTTTTTTTTCAATTAGACAAAACCCTTAAATTCATTGTATAAAGGCGTCCATGATAAAGATAAAACATGTGATACATTCCACTTTTGAGGTCTTAAGAAGGTCCTCTTCAGTTGCAAAGCTAATGATGAAAAGGTCCATAATGGAAAGGGAGAGAAAGCAAAAGTTCCAGAGATTGGGAGAGCTTACCTATTCCTTGTACAAGACAGGACTTATAAATAATCCTACGCTTACAGAGCTTGTCCAGGATATAGACGAGATAAATAAGGATATAAGGACTTCTGCCGGCGAAATGGACCGTTTTGTTCGTTAAAGCTTAGATCCAGCCTTCTTTTTCATACTTGTTGAGCTTGTTGTACAGCGTCTTTAAAGTCACGCCAAGGGCTGTTGATGTCTTGCTCTTGTTGCCGTTAAAGTACTGTAGTGAGCTCAATATGTGTTCCCTTTCCATGTCATCAAGTTTTTGCGGGAACGAGCTGGAACCGAGTCCAGTGTTCTTTGCCATTAGCCTGATCTCTGATGGGATATCGTTGGCGGTCACAGAAGGTTTTTTGCCGCTGTCGTAAGGAAGGTTTATCTTTATCCTCTCCAGACAGTTAAAAAGTTCCCTTACGTTGCCGGGCCATGGATAGTTAAGGAATACTTCCATTGCTTCAGGCTGTACTTCCTTCACTGAAGATCCTAAATGTTCTTTTACCAGAAGAGGGATGTCCTCCCTTCTTTTCCTAAGAGGAGGCATTCTAAGGACTATGGTGTTGAGCCTGTAGAAAAGGTCCTCTCTTAAGGAGTTGTTGCGTATCTCGTTCTCAAGTTTCTTATTGGTAGACGATATTATCCTTACATTTGATCTCATCGCATTAGAGCTTCCAACCTTGCTGAACTCGCCGCTTTGTGCGAACCTCAGGAGCTTTGCCTGCATCGTGGGGCTTAGCGCCGTTATTTCATCCAAATATATGGTGCCGCCATCGGCTTTCTCTACGTATCCAGTCTTGTCACCTATAGCTCCGGTAAAACTTCCTTTTGTGTGCCCAAATACGTCGCTGTCAAAGAGCTCTTCGGTGAGGGACGCACAGTTTATGACGACGAAAGGCTTAGAGGAACGGTTGCTCCTTTTGTGTATCTCTTTTGCAACCAGCTCTTTTCCTGTGCCGGTCTCTCCTGTGATGATGACGTTTATGTTGCTCTTGGCGATCCTGTTTATTATGTCCAGGATGCTCCTCATTTCCTCGCTTTCGTGTACAAGGTGGGCGTTATCGATATTGCCATACGTTGTTGTGGCAGTTGGGATGCTTACCTTAATGTTTTCAAGCTCCATACAATCTCCTCCCCCCTCTTTAATACTTTATATGTGCTTTAAATCCAAATAAGACAATGTAATATTTATACAGGCCGCTGTCTTAAAAGCAAGCCTTAATTTATGCTCTTTTGTATTTTTTGAATAGGAAAATAGAGAGAGGTGTCAAAATTACGATGCCTAAGTAGCTGAATATCCAAGGAAGATCCAAACCGTAGGCCAAGAACCCCAGTAAAGCTGCGGCCAGAGCGGCTAAAGCTGAATATGGAAGTTGTCTCAATACATATTTTGCAGGCTCGGTACCATACATGGCGCAAGATATTATAGTGGTAGGTGAATAAGGAGAGAGTAGTTCTCCAATTATCGCACCTTCCATTATGCATATTATTGCAGAAGAGACGTCAGGAGAGGAGAAGCTCATCAGCGGTATGAAAGAGGATATCAAGAGCGGCGCACTTATGGAGAAACCTCCCATCAGTGATGAAGAGATCATAGAGGACAGGAACAACATTATATAGAACTGAGGGCTGTTAACATCGACGCTGAAAATGCTTATCATGAAATGTATCGCTCCAAGATCGTAGAAGACCTTTCCTAATGCTACGGCGAGCGCAACGTATATTATGTACTTTATCAGATATACTCCGGTAGATGCTGAAAGCTTAAGTATCTCTATCGATGACAAGGCCTTGTTCTTTGTTGTGAAAAAGATAGCGAACAACAGCGAGGTTAATCCAGACAGCATTATTATGCTGCTGCTGTTAAAGCCGACCAGGATCAAAGAGAGAGGTATCACTGCTGCGATGGCCGAATAATATGGTATGGACCTTAATTCCTTCAAGCCTGATTTTGGTTCAGCCTCTTCGATCTTGATAGTTGAACGGCTTCCCCACATAATGTAGCAGGCGCATACGGCTATCAGTGCGATAGAGGCAAAACGGGTATCAAGTCCAGCGGCCCTGTATACAGGGATCAGGAACGGCGACGCTATTATGAACGGTTGTATGGCCAGGCCCATGGCTTGGAAAAGGAAACCGGTATTTGGAAGCGGTTTGTCTTTTTTCATGGCGTTGAACCACCACGCCCCTAGGCTGATGAAAGTGTAGGGATGAAAAAGGCTCAACACCAAGGGTAGCGGCCTTAGCTTGGACCTGTCATCTGATATGGTCTTTAGCCCGCCGGTACGAGTTATGAGCCTTATTACGAGCATTATGCAGAAAAGGAATATGCATATCTTGAGCCCAAGGTGGCTGTTGCCGTTAAGGCCGTAAGGCAGGTAGTTGAAGACAAGATCGTGAAGCCCCATTATGAAAGAGTTGCCTGCGTGCATTGATGCACCTACCCAGATGCCTGCCAGCAGGCAGAGTATAGGCCTCATCGTTATCAAAGCCCCGAACAGAGCTATTATCCCGGGTATTATGCTCCTCGCCATTATTGGCTCGGATTGGATGACGTTCTGTTCTATTATCTGCCCTGTGCTTTTTTCTGTGATGATGAATTCCACTATCTCGTTACCGTCAAGTTCAGAGAATTTGGTGTTCAGAACGTAGGTGTTCATTACCATTGGTGCGTTAAGCTGGTTCAGGGCGTTCACATGCTGGAAAAAACGCTGTTCATAAAGGTTTGGACGGCCTTCATATTCAACGTAGTCGCCCTTTCGGACCACCTCGTTCAGTACAAGCTGTATCTCTGACCAGGTCTTGTCAGCAGAACGTAGTTTTAAATAATAGTTATCTTCCCCGTATACAGCGAGGAAGATCAAGAACAAAAGCAGTATAGACCCCAGAGCTATTCTTATTTTCTTCATTTATATAAAGCCATGTTTACTTCAAAAATCATTTTAATATAAGTCTTTTCTGTTAGCACCAAAAAATTGACAGGCACATCAACGGGGTATAAACTTCTAATTATGGGGTCTATCTAATATAGGGGGTGGAGTTATGCCTCTCGCGAGGATACTGGTCGTTGACGATGAACCTACATACAGATCATCTGTTTCTAGGTGCCTTACCAATCAGAGTTATCAAGTAACAGCGGCGGAAAGTGGAGAAAAAGCTCTTGAGCTTATATCTTCCAGCAGGTTCGATCTTGTCATAACGGACATAAAGATGCCAGGGATGAGTGGAATAGATCTTCTTGGCAAGGTGCAGGAACTTTCTCCTGGTACAGCGTCTATAATAATGACCGCTTATGCCACGATAGAGACTGCAATAGAAGCCACAAAACTAGGGGCTTTCCATTATCTTGTGAAGCCATTCAACGTTGATGAGCTCATACAGCTCTCTTCCAGGGCCATAGAAAATAAGAGGCTGAAGGACGAGAACACCTACTTGAAGAAACAGTTCAACAAGGGGACGGGAATATCCAACATAGTAGGAAAGAGCAAGAACGTCCAAGAGACGATCGAGCTTGTTAAGAAAGCGGCAGAGTGTGATTCGTGTGTGCTTATAACCGGCGAGGACGGTACAGGGAAGAGCATGATAGCAAAGACCATCCACTCAATGAGCACTAGGTCCAGGAAGCTGTTCGCAACCTTGGATTGTTCATCAGGACCTACAGAGGTCCTTGAAACGGAACTGTTCGGTTATGTTAAAGGGGCTTTCCCTGGCGCTGTTTCCTCAAAGGCCGGCTTGCTTGAAGTTGCTGACGGTGGAACGATACTGTTGGACAACATACAGGACTTGCCTGCAGGCGTGCAGACAAAGGTGATCAACTTCATCTCTTCAAGCACATACTGCCCTGTAGGTACATCTAGACCTTTATCCAGCGACGTAAGGATACTAGCGTCTTCTTGCAGGTCGCCGGAAGTCCTTGGTTCTGACCCGAGGATGAAAAAGGACCTTATATACCGTTTGAACGTGATCCCGATAAACGTCATGCCGTTGAGGGAGAGATTGGAGGATGTGGAAACTCTTGTTAATTATTTTGTGAATATGTATGCGGTAAAAAGAGGCAAAGGCAATGTGGAGATAGAGGACGCAGTAATGGATATGCTTTGTGTATATAAATGGCCCGGCAACGTTGCTGAACTCAAGGGCCTTATTGAAAGGCTGGTCACACTTAGTGACGGCTGCATAAGGGTCCCTGATATGCCTAGAAAATACACTGAGAGCACGATCGCGGCTGTCAGTACTGACGAGTTGAACTTCCCTTCCAGCCCAAAGATAATGGTCACAGAGAACGGTGTTGACCTAAACAATATCATAAAGGATATTGAGGATGATCTGATTAAGCAGGCCCTTGATATGACAAGCTGGAACAAGAACAGGGCGGCAAAACTTTTAGGTCTGAACAGAACAACTTTGGTCGAGAAGCTTAGGAAAAGGGGATTGATAAACTCTAGGGCAAGGGATTGATGGGAGTAATTTTTAGCAAGCAAGGTCTTAATGACGCATCGTCGGAGTACATTCAGCCTGTAACAAAGGATGGTGGAAAGGAGCGTGTCATTATATCGGTAGGCGGTGGTAAAGGCGGTGTAGGTAAAACGCTTATAGCCGCCAACCTCGGCATTATGCTTGCCAGAGAAGGAAGAAGGGTCATTCTTATAGACCTTGATCTTGGAGGGGCAAACCTTCACACGTGTTTGGGCGTGGACCTTCCAAAAAGCACTCTCAGCGACTTCATGCAAAAGGATGTTACTAACCTTAGTGACATACTTATAGAGACACCAATAAATAATCTAAGGCTTATCAGCGGCGCACAGGATATTTTGGACATAGCTAATATAAAGTACATGCAGAAGGTCAGGTTCATAAACAAGCTAAAGGAACTTGATGCCGACTACATCATACTTGACCTTGGTGCAGGCACATCCTTTAACACGTTGGACTTTTTCCTGGCGTCGGACATCGGTATAGTTACCATAGTGCCAGAGCCTACCTCTATAGAGAACGTCTATCGTTTTATAAAGAGCGCTTTCTACAGGAAGTTGAAGAACGCAGAATCATCACTCAAGATAAAGAAGATGGTCGACGATATAATGAAGAACAGGATCGCGAACGGCATCAGCACCCCTTCTGACCTTTTGAAGAAGATAGAGGAAACGGAACAGGACATAGGGGAAGCTGTAAGGAAAGAGATGGCCAGCTTCTCGCCGAAGCTGATAATAAACATGGTAAGATCACAGACGGATGTTGAGATAGGGCACGCCGTAAGTTCGGTATGCAGAAAGTATTTCGGGATAGAGACCGAGCTTCTTGGTTACATAGAGTATGATAATCTGGTCTGGCAGAGCATAAGGAAGAAGAACCCTGTGATACTGGAATTCCCTAACTCAAAACTTATCTCCGACTTTAACAGGGTCTATAAGAGGATAATAAACCCTAACATCAGGTTCATTGACGGTGCTTTGGAGCGTTAACGTGTCGAATAACAAGGCTGGTATAAATTACTACGAAATACTTGAGGTGAGCGATAACGCCACAAGGAAAGAGATAGTAGAGGCCTATCAGAGGGCTAAATCGGTCTACAGCAAAGATTCAATGGCCCTTTATTCGCTCTATTCCGACGAGGACAGCACCAATATGATCAACTTGATAGAAGAAGCCTATCAGGTCCTTATAAATCCGCAGAGAAGGGAACTGTACAACAGGGAGCATAACATCAACAGCCACCGTTCCGTCGTTAATATAATTTTTGATAAACCAGGAGAACTTGGCAGGTCTTTTGTGGAGACACCTAACTTCGGTGAGCAGGAAAACAGCTACGAGGACCCAAAGATAAACAAGGCCGCCTTCAAGGCCTATGTCTCGGTATCAAAACAGGAGTCAGCCAAAAAGGCCCCTGAATACAAATCTGACGATACAATGGAATCCAAGATAAGGTCAGAGGAAGAGTTCAGCGGGAATTTCTTCACGGAAGTGAGGAAGTATAAGAACATGAACTTGGGATACCTCTCTAGTGTGACTAAAGTAGCGGTTTATCATCTGGAGGCACTGGAAAGGGAAGATTACAAAACACTCCCTGCCAGGGTCTATGTAAGAGGCTTCGTGAAAAGTTATGCTCAGTCACTTGGTCTTGACAGGGACAAGGCCGTTACCGCATATATGAAGAGGTACGACCAGGCTTTTAAAAAGTGAAAAGCAATAGTTATAAATTTACCGCGGATGCTCCAGCGAAAAGGGTAGACCTTCTTTTAGTCGAATACTTTGAGGACATTGGAGGCTCTTTTTCCAGGAGCTCTTTGCAGGAACTTATAAAGAAAGGTCTGGTCAAGGTCAACGGCTCAGAGGTGAAACCATCAAGGCCTCTCAAGATCGGTGATCTTGTAGAGATCTCTATCCCTGAGCAGGGCCCTCTAGAAATAAAACCACAGAACATACCAATTAGGATAGTTTACGAGGATGATCACCTGATAGTCATAAACAAGACGGCAGGCATGGTGGTCCATCCAGCTCCGGGGAACGACGACAACACACTCGTCAATGCGGTCTATCATCACTGCAACGGAAGGCTATCCTCTGTAGGAGGGGTAACAAGGGCGGGCGTGGTCCATAGGCTTGACAAGGATACGAGCGGACTTATAGTCATGGCAAAGGATGATGTTTCGCATCTTGATCTTGCAAAACAGTTCTCTGATAAGACGGCAGGAAGGATATACTACGCCGTTGTGTGGGGAATACCGAAAGAGATGACGTCCAGACTAGAGACATTGTACGGACGCCACCCGGTGGACAGAAAAAAATTCAGCAGCAAACTTAAAGAAGGCAAA
>JAKLHL010000031.1 GCA_022710165.1 Bdellovibrionales bacterium
ATGTTCTATATATTTACTGTTAGGCATCTATAATAACCTCTTGAAACAATCTGCTAGAATGATACATTATGGCCAGAAATAAAGCTAATACATCCTAAAGGAGTCGTAAAATGAAAAAAGTTTCTTATAAAGAGCTCGGGTTATCTAATACAAAAGAGATGTTCAAAAAAGCATATTCTGGGGGATACGCCATACCGGGATACAACTTCAACAACCTCGAACAACTTCAGGCTATAATAAGGGGCTCTGTAGAATCCAAAGCTCCTGTCATACTGCAGGTCTCCAGTGGAGCCAGAAAATATGCCGACCCCACAATGCTAAGGTATATGGCGCTTGGTTCAGTTGAATATGCAAGAGAGCATGGGTCCAACATCCCTATCGTGCTCCATCTGGACCACGGTGATACTTTCGAACTATGTAAGTCCTGTATAGACAGCGGTTTTTCTTCTGTAATGATCGACGGTAGTCATTTACCTTTCGAAGAGAATATCAAGTTGTCCAGGAAGGTGGTTGAATATGCCCACGACAATGACGTTAGTGTAGAGGGAGAACTCGGTGTTCTTGCAGGCATAGAGGATGATGTTAAATCTGAACATTCACATTATACAGATCCCGCACAGGTCCAGGAATTTGTGGACAAGAGCGGCGTTGATAGCCTGGCAATATCGATAGGCACTTCACACGGAGCATACAAATTCAAATTAAAGCCAGGAGAAAGTGTGCCTCCTCTAAGGTTCGATATACTAGAGGACGTATCAAAGAGACTGCCAGGGTTCCCCATCGTCCTTCACGGAGCGTCTTCGGTAGTGCAGTCGTACGTTGATATAATAAACAAGTTTGGAGGAAAGCTTGAAGGCACAGCAGGTGTGCCAGAAGACCAGTTAAGAAAAGCGGCAAAGTCGGCTGTATGCAAGATAAATATAGACAGCGACGGAAGACTGGTATTCACGGCAATGGTAAGAAAGGTGCTTGCTGAAGACCCAAAGAACTTCGATCCAAGAAAATACCTAGGCGAAGCAAGGGAAGAATTGGTAAAACTTATCGTTGCAAAGGATACAAATGTTCTGGGGTGTGCCGGTAAAGCTTAATTATATATCGTGGCCGCCAAACTCATAAGGCTGCTCACCGACGTAATTCTCGAAAGAGGTATATTGGGCCAACCATGTAAGACGAACACTGTCGGTCCTTCCATTCCTGTTCTTTGATACGATTATGTCAGAAACGCCTTTCCACTCGGAATCCCTGTTGTAATAGTCATCCCTATATATGAAGATTATTATATCGGCGTCCTGTTCTATGGCCCCAGATTCTCTGAGGTCGCTCAGTTGTGGTTTTTTATTGTCAGCAGATCTTTTGTCCGCTTCTCTGTTCAACTGACTAAGCGCTATGACCGGAACCCCAAGTTCCTTTGCTATGGACTTTAGGGTCCTGGATATCTCAGACACCTCTTGCTCTCTGTTCTGGCTCTTTGAGTTGGAACCCGTTCTCATCATCTGAAGATAGTCTATAACAATAAGGTCCAATCCATTGTTCTGTGATTTTATTCTTCTACATTTAGACCTTATATCACCAGGCGTAAGGCCAGCTGTCTCGTCTACAAAAATAACTGCTTCCGAAAGCCTTTCCCCAGCATCAGTGAATTTTGCCCATTCGTGCTCTTCTATTTTCCCGGAATTTACCTTAGACACATTTATCTTGGCCTCGCTTGCCAAGAACCTGTTCAAAACCTCTTCCAGGCTCATCTCGAGGCTGAATACGGCCACCTTTTTGCTGTATAGAAGGGCCGCATTCTTGGCTATATTAAGCGCCAAGGCTGATTTTCCCATGCTTGGTCTGGCCGCAAGTATTGCAAGCTGACCCGGTTTCAAACCACCGCTAATTATATCATCTAAGTCCCTGTAGCCAGTTGGGACACCTTCTACATCACCAGTATTCTGCATTATCCTGTTTATTTTCTTCTCTACAAGGTCCTTAACAGAGATATAGTTGCTTTGAATCTTCCCGCCGGTGACATCAAAGATCTTGGATTCGGCATCATTTAGGAGCGACTCTGTGTCCAGGCCAGACTCATAAATATCGTTAATGATCCCTGTGCATGTAGAAAGAAGGTGCCTTTCAAGGCTCTTCTCTTTCACTATCTTTGCATAGTTCGAAGCGTTTGATGCGTTTGGCACCATCCCAACCAGTTCCATTAAATAAACGACGTCACCAACAGCCTCAAGCGTACCCATCTTTTTTAGTTCACCCTGAAGGGTCGTTCTATCTACTGGTTCGGTCCTGCTTACAAGCCTCTTAATTCCAGCGAAGATCTTTCTGTGAGCTTCTCTATAAAAGTCTTCTTCACCTATTACGTCCAAGACCTCATATACTGCATTGGTATCCAGCAGTATAGAACCCAGCACGCACTGCTCGGCTTCAAGATCTTGAGGAGGAAGCCTGTAACCCAAATTTTCCATTACTCTTGGACCACCCATATCTTAAGATTAGCATCTACGCCCGGAAAAACCTTTACATGTACTGTATATATGCCGAGCGCTTTTATAGGGTCTGCTATAACGATGTCCTTTTTAGAAATGTCATATCCGTCTTTTTTAAGCGCAGCTTCTATGTCCGCTGTCGTGACAGAACCGAATATCTTCTCTTCTTCACCGACTTTCTTTGCTACGGTGCATGAATGAGCGGATAGTTTCTCTGCTATTTTTTCTGCCTCTTTTTTCTCTTTATTCAACTTATCCTGTATGACCTTCTTGTGATGTTCTATGTTCTTCATGTTCCCGCCTTCCGCTGTAACTGCTATACCTTTAGGGATAAGATAGTTCCTTGCATAACCTTCTGAAACATTAATTATGTCACCGCTAGCTCCCATTTTATCGATGCTTTTCTTTAAAATAACTTTCATAATTGTTGTTCTCCTTTTTTAATATATTTCCTAAAATCGAACCATAGGTCAAAAAAGCCGATCGCTGCAACGAACATGTACGCAAAGACCACCATCACAGAGAAAAGAAGTACGCTTAAAAGACCTCCGCCAAGCATGGACGTAAAAAACAGATTTATTATTATCAAGCCCTGCAAGAAGTATACGACAGCAAGTGTCCTAAAAAAGAATATCCCCATGGTCTTAACACCAATGGAGGTATTATAATCAGATATTGAGTACAGATAAAAGGCTCCTGCTATAATCGCGAGCCACACCATCCTTTCTGGCAACCTTACCTTTTTAAGGTGCTCCTTTTTCAGGAACTTGGAAATGCTTTTTGAGGACCGTGCGGACATCATTACGTTTATGAACACAAAAGCAATGATCGCTACCCCTATTATAGACGGTAGTTGTATGGCCGTAGCGGTAATGAGCTCTTTTTTACTCATCCCGGTCTGCATCAACTGTTGTTCTATTATTTGAGGATAATTAGTGGACAGGACATCAACACCATACCCCACTATATATATCAGTGACTCCATCAGGCTCGTAGATCTTGTTGCTGCATAAATAAGAAAAACTAAAAAGTATACGGCTATTATTGATAAGCTTGATGCTGCAAAAACTGACCCGAAGCTTTTTTCTGACCTGATCAACTCGCCTATTATTATTGAAGCTGAAGCGACAACAATAGCGTATATCAAACAGGCCCAGGTCCCGCCTATTAAAAGAGAGAACAGAGCGCCGAACATAACAGCGGCAGTTCCTTTCAATCTCCCTTCAGTAATATAAGCAGAAAGTGTAGGCAGCGAGCTGAACAAAGAAAAGAACGAGCTGAACAATAGCGCAGAAGAGATCGCCCCTCTTCCTGGCGCACTGTAAAAAACGTCCCTTAATGCCTTAAATACTTTTTCCACAGTATATCCTTAGAACCAGTGGTTTGAAGTATAAGGTATCAACGAAAGGTGCCTTGCTCTCTTAACAGCTGTGTTGAGAAGTCTCTGGTGGCGAGCACAGGTCCCTGTTATCCTTGCTGGAACTATTTTGTATCTTTCTGTTATAAAGGACTTCAAGACCCTTACGTTCTTATAATCAACGGTTATGGTCTCTGTACAAAAACGGCAAACTTTCTTTTTTGCCATTTTAGACTTATAGCCACCCTTTGATCTTTCTTCGCTGTCACCCATAGACTCGCGCCCGTCCCTTGATGGTCTTCCCTCTCTTGAGTATCTTGGTCTTGATGAATCCCTTTCTGTTTCGCTCTCACTAATGTTCCTTTTTGTCTCTTCTGTCATTTTACTATCTCCTTTTCAATTTTTATTGTCATAAGTCTCAATCCTTCTTTACCATTGCTCTCAATAACACCTTCTGCATAAACCATGTCGCCAGTCTTTAGCTTTCTCAAAACATTCACCTCATCACCAAAACAGGTCATAGTTATGTTTGCGGTCCTTTTTTGCTTCCACGGAAGTTCGGAACTCACAGAAAGCACAAAATCCTCCAGCATAATACCGCCAGGAGTTGACCTTCTGTTAGATGTCCCTGCGAACTTTCCTTTGCAAAAGAACCTATTAGAGAAGGTCTTTTGAGTTTGGTTTTGGCACATTTTCAAAATCTACTGTGTCTTTAACTTTCACTGTTAGAAAAGTAAGCACGGCCTCGCTTATCTTGAGATAGAACTCTATCTCTTTAATAGCATCCGGTCTTGCTGAGTAGAGAATGTAAGTGTACTTACCCTTGTCTTGTTTTTTGATCGGGAAAGAAAGATTTCTTACCCCCCAAGTTTCTTCATGGCCGACCTCGCCACCAAAAGACTTTATAAAGCCCTTAAGTTTTGAATCGATCACATCAAATGTTTCTTGAGAAGCATCTGGATTTGTCACGTAGACAGTTTCGTAGGTCCTAAGCATTATTACCTCCTTTTGGTTAATACAGCCCATGAACTTTTGTCATGAGCAAGGACTGCCCCGCTTTTTAGGGCTCCACTGCTTTTATCACAACTGGATACAAGTGGCAAGCTCGCCAAAAATCCTTTAATATCAGCCATATAAGTGGTGTTAAAAGGCCAGTTCTCCCGTAATGTTCTGGTAATAGTGTATATCTTTAGCCATTACCACTATTGCATCCATTGATATTTGGTATGAGGTAAAGCAGCTATTCTCAGATAAAAAGACCTCAACACCTTTAATATAATTTGAGATATTTCTGTTCTCTATTGAGAAAGCAGCATCACCAAGAGAACCCTTATCCACTGTTTTTACTTCAATGAACCTGAGGATATTTTCTGTACAGACCGATATTATGTCTATCTCGAATCCGCGACGCCTGAAATTCCTGAAAATTATCTTGTGCCCTTTTTCTTTCAGCCATTTTACTGCTTGGTCTTCTCCGGACCGTCCCAGATCATGAGTGTTCATGCGTTTCTATCGTAGACAGTAAGGTTTGCGTAGCCCCATATCAATTTCTTAACCCCATAGTTCCTGAACTGAACTGTAACCTTGGCTTTTTCTCCTTTTCCCTCTATTGATCTTATTATACCCTCGCCATACATTGAATGTCTTACCTTAAGTCCTACAGAACTATTAAGCTCATCCGTGCGGGAATAATCAAATCCATTCTCATAATTTATCTTTCTTGTTGAATCGGGGATAGAATACGTTTTGTGCCTTACAAATCCAGAAACATCCTGTGAAGTATTAAAATATACGTCTTCGTCCGTATAAGCATCTATGAAACCCTCGTCTATTTCATCAAGGAATTCAGAGACAGCCCTGGACCTTATGCCGCCAAATATCCTTCTACTCCTCGACCAGCTGATATAAAGCTTCTGCATGCTTCTGGTCATCCCAACATAAAGGAGCCTTCTTTCTTCTTCAAGATCGTTGGAACCACTGTCACCATAACTCACGTACGGTAAAAGGCCATATTCAACCCCTTGTATGAACACTATTGGGAATTCAAGCCCTTTGGCGCTGTGCAGGGTCATAAGCTTAACGCCATCATCACTGCCCTCCTCTTGATCTGAATCTCCTAGAAGTGAAATGCTTTCCAAAAACGCTGATACGCCCTTATCCTCTGATCTCTCCTCGAATTCTGCCATTGCGCTCAAAAGCTCAGAGATGTTATCTACCCTTTCGTCAGCCTCAAAGCCGTCACGCTCTTTTAGGTAATCTATATAGCCGGTAGCGTCTATAATGAATTTTGAGACAGAAAGACATCCGGAACCATTAAGGTTCTGCTCCCTTATCTTGTCTACCAATTCTACAAATGGGACGATCTTAGAAATTGTACTCTTGTTAAGTATCTTTGATAAGAGTTCCTTGTCCTTCATGACCGTGAACATGCTGGCTGATTCTTCGCTGGCAAGGTCGAAGATCTTGTCGACGGTGGTCTTTCCTATCCCTCTTGATGGTATGTTTATGACCCTCTGAAGACTCACACTATCATCTGGGCTAACACACAATTTAAGGTATGCGACAATGTCCCTTATCTCTTTTCTGTCGTAGAACCTGGTCCCGCCTATTATCTTGTATGGTATCCTGCTTTTTCTTAGCTGTTCCTCTATCAATCTGGATTGAGCGTTTATCCTATAAAAGATGGCTATGTCCTTATAAGAAACTCCCGAGCGGCATTCTTTCTTTATCTTCTCTACTATGTATTCTGATTCTCTTATATCATTCACCAACGAGGCTACTGTTATCTTCTCCCCTTTGTGGTTGTCGGTAAAAAGTGTTTTAGCTTTTCTTTGGGTGTTCTTTGATATCAAAGAAGAGCTGGCGCCTATTATGTTGGATGTCGACCTGTAATTCTGTTCGAGTTTTATTATCTTTGCATCTTTAAAGTCTTTTTCAAAATCCAGTATGTTCTTTATGTCTGCTCCGCGCCACTTATATATAGATTGGTCTTCATCACCCACGACACAGATGTTCCTGTGCTTCATAGAGATCATTTTTACCAGTTTATACTGGATCCTGTTAGTGTCCTGATATTCATCAACAAAAAAGTATTTAGCCCTGTCTTGATAATATTCAAGAACCTCTTTGTGTTCAACGAACACTTTTAGTGCGAGTATCAGCAGATCCCCAAAATCTACAGCGTTAGCCTTTTTAAGTTCCTTCTGGTACTCTTCATATATCCGGGATGTCTCGGTACCAGGCCTTAGATCGAACATGCCGTTCTTTATGCAAGAGAATAATGAAACCATGTCTTTCGGGCTTGTGATCTTTTTGTCTATCTTTAAAGTATCAAGAATTGACGAGACAAGGTCCCTCTGATCATCAGAATCATATATTAAGAAATCCCTTGGCAACCCGGCTTTCTGATAATTCTCTCTAAGAACTTTAGAGCAAAAACCATGAAAGGTTGATACTGTAAGAGATCTTAGCTCTGCCTCAGAACAAACACGGAGCTCATTACACAGTATCTCTCTTATCCTGTTCTTCATCTCAGAAGTTGCCTTATTGGTAAATGTAACGGCTGTTATCTCGCTCGGTTTGGCTATCTTGTTGGCAACTATATAGGCTATTTTATAAGTAATAGCCCTGGTTTTTCCCGAACCGGCTCCAGCCACTATAAGCATCGGGCCGTCGGTGTCCTGTACGGCAAGCTTTTGCCGCTCATTAAGTTTATTCAATATGGTTTCCAAACTGCCTCCGAGCTGAAATTTAAAATGCAAATTCCGAACTGCCTTAAAGCTCAGGAATAGAACCTGCCAAGTGTCACTTTTTAGGTTTTCTTGCTCTTATTTTTTTAACATATCCTTCTATATTCTTTTGAGGTGTCCTCGATATGGCAAGGGCCTCTGAAGGCACTTCTTTTGTAACCGTTGTTCCTGCAGCAACATAAGAGTCCTTGGATATTTTTATCGGTGCTACAAGTTGACAGTCGCTGCCAATAAAAGCGTTGTCGCCTATTTCTGTAACGTGTTTATTAAAGCCGTCATAATTACAAGTTATCACACCACATCCAACATTAACGTTAGAACCAATAAAAGCATCGCCGACATAAGATAGGTGGGGGATCTTTGATCCGTGGCCAACTACTGCTTTTTTAGTCTCTACGAACCCGCCTATCTTGACCTTGTCTGCTGTTTTTGTCCCTGGTCTGACATAGCTAAAAGGCCCAACTTTATTATTTGTTCCTATGTCAGCTCCGTCTATAAAAACATACGGCCCGACAATGCTTCCGCTCCCTATTTTTGAGTTATTTATCCTGCATCCCTCAAGTATCACCACGCCGTCCTCTATTAAAGAGTTGCCGGTTATAAAATTGTTAGGATATATCTCCACGTCCTTACCTATCGCTGTATATTCGTCCATATAAACAGTCTCTGGAGATATTATGCTAACACCTTCTTCTATCTTTTTAACAGCCCTGCGGAGCCACTCTTTTTTTGAAGACAAAAGCAGTCCGGTCCTATCGTTAGGTCCAAGCACCAATTCGCTCTTGTCGAACTCAAAACATTTAGTGGTCTTCTTTGACCCAACGGCCAGCGATACAATATCTGTAAGATAAAATTCTTTCTTTTTCTTGTTCAATGATATTTTAGAGATACCTTCCTCAAGGAAGGCTCTATCAAAAGAATATATGGACGTGTTCACAAGCTTGATCTTTCTGTCTATCTCGCTAATATCTGTTTCCTCTATGATCCCCACCAATTTGCCATCGGTGGTCTTTATCCTGCCAAAACCGCAAGGAACGTCCAGCGTGGTGCCTACGACACAAACACTAGATCTGTCTTCTAATATATCCTCCAGAAGATGGACCGGCACCGTGGGAGTATCCCCTGGTATAACAGCCACTTTTTTTACTCTTTTATCTATGTGTGGAATAGCAGCCCTTACAGCTCCTGCAGTACCATCCAGAGTTTTCTGTTCAACAAAAACAAAATTGTGTTTATCGCCTATCGTGCTTATCACATCTTCCTTTTGATAGGAGACCACAAATATTATCTGTGTGTCTTTAAGTCTTGTAAGTGAATCGGCAAGATGCTTTATAACTGGTTTTCCTGCAAAATCATGAAGGAGTTTTGATCTGTTGCTTTTAAACCTTGTCCCGGCTCCCGCCGCCATTACTATAACTGCTTTATTTAACGACATTGCAATTACCACCTCTTTAATTAGTATGGAGCGAACTCTTCCTGTAATGAAGTATTATATTTCTTATAATTAAGGTTAGCCGTTATTTGGTCTACTATTTCCTGGGCTTTCGCCCTGTCTGTAGAATATTTTGCCGTCTCTTCTCCAGTAGGATATATCCTTACTTCAACATCTACGACGTATGGTCTTGTAAAACCTGAAAGACCAACTACTGCTTGATATGCGGTCTTGTCTATGCCGAACTGCTGATCTTTAAGAAAAAGGTTGGAGATCACTGTTGGAGGCTCAGGCTCTATCTTTTTTATGCCGCCATAGTTCCTGTTTATTACATCTTTCACCGAGAACCATATCTTGTCCTTTGTCCTGTTATATGCCCTGGAAACAGTCCCTGTTGTCGTAGAGCAAGATGTAATACCGAAACAGAACAGCATTATCGTAAAGAACTTAAACATTTGATTGTTCATCATGTTCAGGAATATATAACAAAAAACAATAAATTAAAAGAAAGAAGCCGTCCCTAAAATACTAAAAAACAAAGAAAGTCCGAATACGAAAACAAGGATAAAAGGCAGCAGACACATGAAGACGCCACGCCATTTATTAAGATCGTTCTTCTTGGCTATTAATACCCCTGAAACATAGAGGAACATGAACGAGAAAAGCAACCCTCCAAGTATTGGTACCACCTTGATAATATAGAAGAACCCTGCTGAGGTAAAAATTATCGATAGTGTTATGCTAAACCTTTTTGGTTTTGATCTCATTGTAGCGTGCAGGAGCAGCTGGACCACTGCCGCATAAAGCGAGACGAATATCAAATATATCAGCGGAGATACAATGACCCAATAAAAAGAACCTATAAAACCGAACATGGATAGGACAGGATTAACAACCCCTGATATGCTTTTGAAATAATCACTTAACAGGCTGAACAACCTGTAAAAGATATCACCATTGCCGCTGTTGAACAATAAAAGGGCCTTAAGTCCGTTAATTATGAATATCAAAAGATAGGCGGTCAAAAAAGCCAGACCAGCCTTGCCATCTGTAAAATAGTTAAAGAACTTCTTCATAACAACTCCTGATATTGCTACTTCCTTCTTCGCCTATAATAAGACCATACACCAAATATCAGCATCATAGAAGGGATAAGATAAACCGCAAAGAACCCAACTATAAAGCTCGATCCTGCATTAAAATAGCCTGGTTTATCCATCCTTGTCCTGGTAAGTGCCAGTTCTTTTTCGTCTAACAGGAACGATATGGCGTTCATTATGAGGTCATAGTTAGACCCATAATTTATATATTTGTTACTTATGAACGTTGAGTTACCAACTGCCAGCAAGCAGCCTTTATCTTTGTTCACACAAAGGATAGAGCAAATATCGAGCGGGCCTTTTTTGTCCTTCTTTTCATCAAAAGATATCTTCTCAGAGTTAATATCATCATCCAGCCAGCTCGAAGCACTGCTTCTACAGATATAATTAACCCCGGGTTTAATAGACAAGGACTGAGAGTAAGGGAGCATGAGTGGGTCTTTCAAGTTCGAGCTTATTAGATTGGTCTTTGCAAGGTCCCGGACCACCGTCACGGCTTGACTAAGGCCCATTGATCCAGACCTGGGATCTATTATAACGCCACCGTCGAAAACTACCCCAAAACCTGCTGTAAGCAAATTAACATTGTCTTGTGGCCCCGCGTTGCTTCCAGGCAGTGGTGGGCTTGAAAGCACTATGATGTTGCCGCCCTTTTTGATGTATTTTTTTAATTTATTTATCTCTGGATCAGATATCCTTTTAGTAGGAGAAACTAGCATTAAGAGGCTGAATCTGTCTAAAGGGGCGCCGCTCAAAAGGCTAAGCTCTGACACTTCATATCCATAGCCCCTTAACTTTTCAACAACAAAGGAGGCCCCTTCACTTGAACTATCATTTATACTGGTCTCGCCGTGGTCCAAGATAAAACCTATTTTTTTACTTGAGGCTCTGCTAACAGATACTATAGCGCCGGTTATCTCGTCCTCAGAGATGTTGGTAAGCTGTTTACTTCTTTTCGATGAAGATGCTGTTATGCTCTCAAATCTGCTTTTTGTTTCTTTTCTATCAACCACATCATAGGTGATCCTGTTCGTATAATAAGAATACTGCTCCATTGCTCTCTTGAACACTTGCCCGGTCGTAGACTGCTCCAAGATCGCGCCAAAATGGACATCCTCTTTCAGTCCCCTCAAAATAGACCTTGTCTGTTCACTAAGGGTGTTTATCCTGTCACGGGTGATGTCGACCCTAAGATCGTGTATGTTCGCAGATATGTTAACAAGCACAAGTAATATGAGCATCGCTGTGAACTTAATAAGGTCCTTTGGTTTCCTGTTGATGTCAAAAAAGTATTTAGTAAGCATCAAGACCAGTGTGGTAAAAGAGGAAAAATACAGAACATCCTTAAGACTTATCACCCCTTGCCCAAAATATTCAAAATGTTTTATTGCAGAGACATAACCAAGTATCGTAGAAAAACCAGATGGCACACTTTGTATGGCCCAGTCTACCACCCACAAGAATATAAGTGAGACAAAAGTAAGCACGGCACTTATTATCTGA
>JAKLHL010000032.1 GCA_022710165.1 Bdellovibrionales bacterium
AAAAACCTCAGCTTTTTGGAATTTGCACAAAAGCCCATATTTTGAGGAATCAGAATAATATAAGCATTTATCAAGCATGTTTATCATCTTTTTGTGCGGATCAGAGAAAAGGTCCTGCTCTTTAACACCGCTAGGGGGCTCTGTGCTCTCATTAAAGTCCTTGGTGAGCAGTGAATATGAAAAAGCCATATAATAAAGTGCTTCCTGTAGTTTCTTCGTTTCTTCATCATCAGGATTGTTTTCCAGTTCTTTCACGGCCCTGCTAAAAAAATCATAGGCCTTGTCAAAGCTATACATCTTAAAATAACAGTTCCCTATGTTTAAAAGCACCTCGAACCTGTTGCTCCTGGACCTGGCCAGCGGTATGGCATCCTTGTAATATCTCAAGGCCCTTGGATAATCCCCTGTTTTTGAATATGTAACCAAGCCCATTTTATTAAAGACATCAAACCTTCTCTTGTCCCCTGGATCAGAAATATCAATATATGTATTTAGGACTTTCAGGGCTTTCTTTGCGTCGCCTATCTGATAGTAAAGATCACCGAGCATAAAAAGAGCATCTTTAGTCCTGTCGCTTTTTGGTGCCGTTGATATTACTTTCCTCAGACTCTCTACCGCCTTAAGCGTCTCACCCTCGTTCTTGTATCTCACGGCTTCTTTGTAGTACCTTTCTTCCGGCCTTATGAAACCACAAGACACGACGAACATCAGAGCTAAGCAAACCAACTTATTCATTGTCTGGAACAGATACCTCTTGGTCTTGGTTAACAAGTTTGGTCACACCAACTATTTTCTCGCCAGAACTTAAGTTCATTAATCTAACGCCCTGTGTGCTCCTTCCCATTACCCTTATATCCTTAACGTTTGTCCTAATTGTCTGGCCACCATCACTAACAAGCATAAGGCCATCATCTTCTTTCACTTTAAAGACTGTTACTACCCTGCCGCCTTTTTCTCCGACTTTGCCGGCCATAACACCTTTTCCACCCCTGGACTGTATCCTAAATTCCGAGACCTCTGTCCTTTTTCCATATCCGTTCTCGAACACCGTCATGATCGTATAGTCGGGACTCTCTATATTAGAAAGGACGTCAACGCCTACGACCTTATCACCGTCGCCAAGGTTAACCCCTCTAACACCTCTGGCGGTCCTGCCAACCCTTGTGACATCAGCTTCGCTAAAACAGATACTCTTACCATTACTGGTGCTTATAAGTATATAATCCCCAGAAGATACCATCTGGGCAGTCTCTATAAAATCACCTTCATCAGTATTAACAGCTATTATCCCTCCATTTCTAGGTCTGGAGAAATTCATCAGAGAGGTCTTTTTTATTATTCCTTTCTCTGAGACCATGATCACGTTCTTTTCTTCCTCAAATTTTGAAACAGGAAGTGTAGCAACTACCTTCTCGTCGTTATCAAGAGTTAAGAGGTTCGCTATGTGTTTACCCTTAGTACCCCTGCTAGACATAGGTATCTGATATATTTTCAACCAATAGCACTTCCCTTTACTTGAGAAACAAAGAAGATAATTGTGGTTTGACGCAACAAAAATGTCAGATACGGCATCGTCCTCTTTTAGGTCCTGGCCCTTCACGCCCTTGCCGCCCCTTCTCTGTTCTCTGAAAGACTCAATGCTTATCCTCTTGATGTAGCCAGACGTTGTGGTCATTACCACGACTTCTTCATTTGGTATCAGGTCCTCTATGTCTATCTCGTCGTCTGAAGCGATTATTTCAGTCCTTCTGGCGTCACCATACTGTTTTTCGATCTCAAGCAGTTCTTCCTTTATAATGTTCATTATCATCTTGTCGTCGTTAAGTATAAGCTTAAGCTCTGCTATCTTTGCAATAATGTCATTATATTCTGATAATATCTTGTCCCTTTCAAGACCAGTCAGACGCTGAAGCTTTAGGTCTAATATAGCCTGGGACTGTATGTCTGATAAAGAATACTTCGATATCAGCTGTGCCTTTGCATCGTTCGGTGATGGGGCCTTTTTTATGGTCGCTATAACATCATCAATGTTCTCTACGGCTATTTTTAAACCAAGCAAGATATGCGCCTTCTCTTCGGCTTTCTTTAAAAGATATCTTGTCCTTCTTGTTATCACGTCTTTCCTGTAGTCTACAAAAAGGGTCAAATAGTTCTTTAGGTTGAGCACCTTGGGCTGATTGTTATCTATACCCAGCATTATTATTCCAAAACTGTCTTCCATCTGTGTAAACTTATAAAGTTGGTTGAGGATCACGTTGCCCTGGAAACCCTTTCTCACTTCAACGACTATTCTCATCCCAACCCTGGAAGATTCATCCCTTATATCAGAAATGCCTTCTATTCTTTTCTCTTTAACAAGGTCCGCTATCTTCTCTATAAGTTTTGCTTTATTAACCTGATATGGTATCTCTGTTACTACTATTCTCTCGTTCCCTTTTTTATCTTCCTCTATCTCTGCTCTTGCCTTTATCTTTATTACCCCTCTGCCCGTAGTATAGGCAGAAACGATCCCCTCCCTGCCACATATCATGCCACACGTAGGAAAGTCTGGGCCTGGTATAAGCTCCATTAATTCAGGGATACTTACCTCTGGATTATCAATAACGGCAAGTGCACCTTTTATGACCTCTGATAAATTGTGAGGAGGAACACTCGTGGCCATACCAACAGCAATACCGTTAGAACCGTTTACAAGATAGGACGGTATCTTGGATGGCATAAGAACTGGTTCGCTAAGAGTTCCGTCGTAATTAGGTGAAAAATCCACCGTTTCTTTATCAAGATCAGATAAAAATTCTTGGGATATCTTGGCCAGTCTTATCTCGGTATAACGCATCGCTGCCGGCGAATCTCCGTCGATAGAACCAAAGTTACCCTGACCGTCTACCAGCGTATAACGCATTGAAAAATCCTGAGCCAGCCTGACTATCGTGTCATAAACAGCGGTATCGCCGTGAGGGTGATATTTACCTATAACGTCTCCGACCACCCTCGCAGATTTCTTGTATGGTTTATCATGATAGTTGTTAAGTTCATGCATTGCATAGAGGACCCTTCTGTGTACGGGCTTTAGTCCATCCCTGAAATCAGGAAGCGCCCTGCCGACGATAACGCTCATGGCGTAATCAAGGTATGCCCCTCTCATTTCCTCTTCAATGCTGACTATATTAAAATTGTGCGTTGGATTTTGGTTCTCCATAAAACAACCTCTCGCTTAGATATCAAGATTCCTGACTTTGAGCGCATTCTCTTCTATAAAGATCCTTCTGGGCTCTACTACGTCGCCCATAAGGATTGTAAAAACCCTGTCGGCCTCAAGCGCGTCATCAACGCTCACCTTTAACATAACCCTGTTCTCTGGGTTCATGGTAGTTTCCCAAAGCTGTTCAGGGTTCATTTCTCCAAGACCTTTGTATCTTTGTATAGAATATCCCTTCTTTCCTTCTTCCATTACAAAATCAACCAGGTCCTCTAAAGAGTCGAACTCTTTCACACCGCTTTCCACCTCAAGCTTATATGGAAGATCACCCAATTTTTTAAGGTCTCCAGACAAAGAACAAAGCTCTTCATACTCAGTAAGATCATACATGCTCTTGGAAATAGTTGTAACGAGTGGCTTTTCTTCGTTCCTTTTTGTCGTACAAATTACCTTGTGCCAATCATGGTCGTCCTGCTCCACCTTGTAATCAAACTCAATTATATATTTGTGCTTCTCAAGAGTGTGTGCTTTTAAGTGTTCAAGGTATTCCGTTATCTTTTCCTTGTCCTTGAGCCATTCTGATGAGTTGCCCCACTTTGTTATGGTGTGTCTTATCACGTCTATGTCTCTTCTTTTCCTCGTAAAAGCATTGATTATCTTGTTAAACCTTATCACGTTCTTTATCAGCGATTTAAGGTCAGTACAATATACACCGCCGTCAGAATGTACCGACTTTATAGAATCGCACGCCGACTCAAAAAGGATGTTGTTGAGCTCTTGCTCGTCCTTAAGATACCAGTGCTTGTTGCCTTTCTTGACCCTAAACAGTGGTGGCTGGGCAATATATAAATATCCATTGTCTATAAGCTGCCGGCACTGTCTAAAAAAGAACGTCAAAAGCAGTGTTCTTATGTGCGCACCGTCTACATCTGCGTCGGTCATTATTATTATCTTATGATACCTGAGCTTGGTGATATCAAAATCATCCTCTCCTATTCCTGCGCCCATTGCAGTTATAAGGTACTTTATCTCGTCTGAACTCAGCATCTTGTCAAATCTTGCTTTTTCTACATTAAGGATCTTGCCTTTAAGAGGGAGAACGGCCTGAACCCTTCTGTCTCTTCCCTGTTTTGCCGAGCCACCTGCAGAATCTCCTTCAACTATGAATATCTCACATTCTGCTGGATCTGCAGACTGACAGTCTGCCATTTTGCCTGGGAGACCAGACATATCAAGTGGGCTTTTCCTTCTTGTAAGCTCCTTGGCTTTTCTTGCGGCTATTCTTGCCCTTGCACCGTCGACAGCCTTAGAACATATCGTCTTTGCTATTGATGGATTCTCCTCAAAAAACTGCAGGAGGAACTCGTTTACAATTGTTTCAACAATACCTTTTACCTCTGAGTTGCCGAGCTTGGTCTTTGTTTGTCCTTCAAATTGAGGTTGCGGGACTTTCACACTTACTATTGCTGCAAGTCCTTCCCTTATGTCTTCGCCCAAAAGACTCTCTTTTAGGCCTGACAACATATTGCTTTTCACAGCATACAGGTTCACCGTCCTGGTGAGCGCAGCCTTGAGACCAGAAAGATGGGTCCCACCCTCTATGGTGTTTATGTTGTTACAGAAAGAAAAGATATTCTCTTGATACGAGTCGTTCCACTGCATAGAGACCTCAACAATTATTGGGCCTTTCTCTGCAGTAAGATATATCGGTGGTTCATGAACGGCTTTTTTGTTCTGATTTATATATTCTACGAAACTGACTATGCCGCCTTCATACTTAAAATTAAGTTCCTTGTCTATTCTCTCGTCAATCAAAGAGATGCTAAGCCCTCTGTTAAGGAAAGCCATCTCCCTCAGTCTCTTGGATATTATGTCGAGAGAATACTCCAGGACCTCAAAGATCTGGGGATCGGGTTTAAATGTTATTTTTGTACCGCTTATCTGGCTTGTGCCAACCTCTGCTAACGGAGCATCAGGCGCTCCTCTTCTATAAACCTGGGAATAAAGCTTCCCGTTCCTGCTTATGTCAACTTTAAGGACCTCAGAAAGAGCGTTGACACAACTTAATCCAACGCCGTGCAGACCTCCAGACACCTTATAGCTTGAAGAGTCAAATTTGCCTCCTGCATGAAGCTTCGTCAAAACGACCTCAGCGGCAGATATCCCCAACTCTTCGTGTATCTCTACTGGTATTCCTCTTCCGTCGTCTTCAACACTTATGCTGTCGTCTGCGTGTATATAGACCTTTATATTACCGCAGTGTCCGGCGAGGTGTTCATCAACACTGTTGTCCACTATCTCAAAAACAAGATGGTGTAGGCCCCTCTGTGCAGTGTCACCAATATACATTCCCGGTCTTTTTCTTACAGCCTCTAAACCATCTAGTATTTTTATACTTTTTGCACTGTAATTCTCTTGAGCATTAGCTGTCATTAAAAACTCTCCCTTCCCTCACTGTGATAAACTGAACACTATCAGAAAATAGACTCTTAAACAAGCTGTTATCTACCGCTGTAGAGATAATCTGCACTTGTTCTTTTTTAATAATTTCAATTAGTTGTAAGAGCCTTTTTTCGTCTAAAAAAGCGCTGACATCATCGTATAAAAATATGGGTTTCTTCTTGCTATAAGACCTGATGAAGCGAAGCTTTGATATCTTAAAAATAAAAGCTATTAGTTTGGCCTGCCCAGTTGAAACCACTTTCTTTGCCTCTACACCGTCTAATTGTATCTCTATCCTGTCCCTGTGTGGTCCTGATGTTGTTGATCTCTGATCTTCGTCCGCCCTTGAGTTCTTTATAAGCTTTTCCAATATTTCCAATTCCTCGATCCCGCCGGTAGGACAATACGCAACATTTACACTGCTGCCATCGTTAAAAAACTTGAGATAGGTCTCGTCAAGATATGACTGCATCATGCTTACAGCCTCTATCCTTTTTCTTACTATCCGTGAACCGTGTTTGGCCAAGATATTGTTCCATATCCCATAGTCCGACTTTTGTTTTATTGCTGCATTCCTGTTCTTCAGGGCTTTGTTATAAACAACAAGATCGTCTAAGTGTGAAGGGTCTATCGAATAGACCACCCTGTCTAAGAATCTTCTTCTTTCTCCATCATCCCCCAAGACCAGTTCATAAGAACTGGGGCTATAAGATATTATCCTAAGCCTCGATATGACATCTTTAATGCTTTTTATCCTGTTGTCATCTATCAGGTACTTTCTGTCGTTCTTGGTCAAGGAATAGCTTAAATTATATGGCCCAAATTCATCTTTTACGACCGCAGATACGTGGGAACTTTTCTCGTCGTGCCTTATCCAGTCCCCTATGCCACCGCTCCTAAAAGAACGTACGTTCGCCATAAGATATATGGATTCCAATATATTCGTTTTTCCCTGGGCGTTCTCGCCATAAAAACACACAAAGGGAGACTTGATCTTTAAGTTCACCCCTTCTATGTTCCTAAAATTCTGGATCTTTAAAGAGCTTAGTTCTGCCACACCTAGATCATAACCTCATAGGCATAACTACGTATAGGTTATCCTGCTCGTCTTTTTTATCTGGTCTTATAAGGACCGGGCTTAATGGGTCGCCCACTTCGAACAAAAGGATGTCGTCCTTGCTTGAAGAAAGGATATCCATCAAATATCTTGAATTGAACCTTATCTCTATCTGGTCCTTAGAATAATCGACCTCTATTTCTTGCACGGTCTCGCCATTCTCTGGAGATCTTGAGCTAAGCACTAATGAACCGTTGTTAAGCGAAAGCGCAACTGTTTTAGATTTTATGTTCGATACCAGCGAAACAAAATCAAGGGCTGACAACATGTCATCTTTCTTCACCCTAAAGGTCCTTTCATTCCTGTTAGGTATTACTCTCGTATAATCAGGATAATCCAACTCCATCTCTTTCACAAAAACAACCGAGTTGTCTGCATACATATAAACATAACCGCCGTCGTACATGAAACTAATGCTGTTAGATGTATCCATTATTTTTCTCAATTCTGATGCGCCCTTTCTTGGCAACAAGATCCCTTTGGAAACACCCATGTCCTCAAGAGAACATACTGGCTGTTCAGAGACACCGAGTCTGTGACCGTCTGTAGAAACAGCCCTTAACCATCCCTTATTTGAACCATTGTCCAAATAAACGCTGTTTAGATTGTATTTTGTCTCGTCGGTAGAAGAACAGAATATAACTCTATCTAACATGTCCATTAATTTAGTCGTATCAAGAGAAACCGCATTCTTCTTTTCTGGTATGTTCATTTTTGGGAAATCACTGGCTGGTATGGTTGGTATCTTAGCCTCTGCTTTTGCCCCTGTTATTTTAAGATTATTCTCGTCTGTATCGAACTCAATAATATCTGAATTCATTCTTTTTATCATTTCATAAAGGTTCCTAGCGTTAGCTGTTGTTTTTCCTTTTTCCACAACATCAGCGTCAAAACTTGTTTGTATCCCGGTTTCCATATTTGTAGCAAGTAGTGATACTTTTCCGTTCTCAGCTGTTATAAGAGCATTTGAAAGTATCATCATCGTTTGTCTTCTTTCACCGACTCCTTGGATCTTTCCCAACTCCTTTACCAATGTCTCTTTTTTAGCTGTAAACTTCATATACCCCTCCAGAAAGTTAAATTGCTCTATTTTAATGCCACACTAAATTGCTTTTATCAATTGGTGAAATGACATCTTTTAAACCCCGGGCCTATATTTAATAGTATTCTTTATTTTAATTATTAAAGTAACTATTGTTATTATGTGTTGTTCATTTGTTGATAAGTATAAAAACTATATAAAATTAATGGATTTTTTATCAACAATCAGATGTTCATAAGGTGACTAACGATTGTTTGTGTATCAGAACTGATAAACCAATGATTGAGACTTATAGCAATATTTGTTGATTGATATTGATGCCGTTACTTTAAGAGTTTTTCAGGTCGTTTATAATGTATTCTATATCTTTCTTTAATTTAAGATCATTTTTCTTCATGTCTTCTATTTTTTCACATGCATGCAGGATTGTTGAGTGGTTCTTCTTTTTGAATATCCTTGCTATTTCAGACATTGGTTTGTTAGTTAATTGTTTTGCTATATATATGGATACGTGCCTTGGCAGGATCAACTCTTTTTTCCTATCTGTCCCATATATATCGGAGGCACTTACTTGATAATGATTTGCAACCCTTTTTATTATACGGTTTATATCTATAGCTGTTTTTTCTTTTACTTCTAATTTTTTATCATAGTAGATGTAATCTATGAAATCCGGGGTTATTTCTGTATTGGCGAAAGACGAGAATGCCCCTATGCTTGTAACCGCCCCCTCTAATTCTCTGATACTTCCAGTAAATAGTTCAGCTATCCTAACAGCTGCTTTTGGAGAGATCGGTATATTGGCCATTTGAGCCCTGGAGCTTACTATGGCTATTCTTGTTTCTAATTCTGGTATTTTTATGTCACAAATAAGACCAGAAGAGAACCTGGTCTTTAATCTGGTGTCTAGTCCGGTTATCTCATCAGGGAACTTGTCTGAAGCTATTACCACCTGTTTGTTGTGGTCTTGGAGGAAAGCGATGGTGTGGAAAAATTCTTCTTGGAATTTACCCTTGCCCTCTATTCCGGCGATGAACTGTATGTCATCTATAAGTATAACATCGTAACTTTCTCTAAATTTCTTTCTAAAATCCTCTATCATTCCGGTCCTTATAGCCTTGACGTATTCGTTGAGGAATTTCTCGCCATTTGTGTACAGAACGTTTGTGCTAGGAGAATATTGCGATACGTAGTTGCCTATTGCATGCAAGAGATGTGTCTTGCCAAGTCCTGAGCGTCCAAATATGAAAAGAGGATTATATGATTTTGATGGTCTGGCAGCCACAGAGAGGCAAGATGCATATGCGAATTGATTGTTGCTGCCGACAACAAAGTTCTCAAACGTAAACCTTGGTATGAAGTTACTTTGGTTCTTGGTCTTTTGACGCAGTTCTATTATGGGCTTTGTGTTCTTGAGGTCTTTGTCGTCCACTTTCTTTATACATATCTCGATAGTTGTCTTGCAGAACATTATTTGGTCCATTATCTCTATTATGTCGCCAGACAGCTTGGACAGCTGTTCTTTTACAAGCAGATTTGGGACATCAACCGTTACAGTGTTGTTTGATGGGTTGTATTTAGCAGCGGTTATGCTTGTCCACTGTTTAAAAATGGAATTCCCCGTTTTTAAGCTCAGTGAGTTTAAAACCTCTGGCCAGAAATGGATACCCTCGAGAGTCATGTTTAGCTTAGCCCCTACTAATTATTTGAACCGGAGCTAGTTTAATAGCAAAATTTTATGGTTGACACAACTTAAAATTGAATATTATCTAAGGCTTAATTTATTGCATACTATCTATCGGGAGATATATTTATGAAGAGGACTTATCAGCCACACAAGAAAAGAAAAAAAAGGACCCATGGCTTTCTTTCAAAAATGGAAACGACCGGCGGAAGAAAGGTTCTTAAGAAGAGAAGGGCCAAGGGCAGAAAGCGCATATCTATAAAAGTAAGTGGTAAGTAGTCGAAAAAAGGATAGAAACCTTAAACGTGAAAGCAAACTTCACGAGAGGGTTGTTTCTGGCCGTTTTGTAGCTGCTTGGGCTTTTCATGATGAGAGCTATGGGCTGTTCTTTGCCCTAAGCTCCAAAAGTGCTAACACGGTCTTGAGGAACAGGATAAAAAGGGTTTTTAGGGAGATTACAAGGAAGAACATTTTTTCTTTTTTGGACAAAGGACAGAAAGAAAAAATGTCCCTTTGTCTTATATCAAAGAAAGGTGTTAAGTTTTCTGAGTTCGATCAAAGTTTGAGGGATGAGCTTGAGAGGATTTCTTCTTATATTGTTGAAAGGATCAGATAGGCTTTTGTCCTTTATTGCAGTTTACCTAATAAAGGTTTATAAGGCGGTGTTGTCGCCGGTTTTTGGGACCAAGTGTAGGTTCTATCCATCTTGTTCTCAATATGGTCTTGAGGCGATAAGAAAGTACGGGTTTTTCTACGGTGTTCCGGTGCTTTTGTCACGGCTCGTCAGATGCAATCCGCTTAATGATGGTGGTTACGATCCTTTAAAATAGGAGAGTGTTAATATGGAAAAAAAGATGTTCTTAGCGTTGGCTTTAAGCATGGCGGTACTTATAGCATGGCCGTTCATGTTTAATAATAAGGACAAAAAAGCGACAAACGGTGTCAGCTCTGTTGAAACCAAGCCAGATACTAAAGAGGCTGTAAGAACAAAAAAAGACACAGAACAAGCTCAAGCAAAGCTTGGTTCCATAGCAGGGGGCCAAACCTACTTCATAGAGAACTCCTTCATCAAAATAGGGGTTAGCTCAAAAGGGGCGGTAATAACTCAGGTCATATTCAGGGATTATAAAGATGACAAGAAAGAGTTCATAAGGTTTTTCGGCACTGACGTAGAAAAACGCGGGGCTTTTTATATTCACGGCCTTGAGAACACAACGTTTAATGTAAAGATCCTGGATCAAGCAACGATAGAACTTTATGACGGCAAAGGTAACAGCGTTAATTATGCGCTTAGCAAAGACTCTTATACCATTGACCTGTCTATAAAGAAGGCTTCAGAAAAAAGCCCATCACAGTTCAGCCTCTATTCAAAAACAATAGAGCCTGAAGACAAAAATTATGGTCTTTCAAAAGATCCCGACAAGAGGAACAAGGGGATGCTTTTATATTCAGCTTTGCAGGAAAAGATCACAAAGACGGATATTTCAAGTGTCATTGACAAGGGTGCTGTTTACTTTAACGAGAGTTTTAGATGGCTGGCTTTGTCTGACCGGTATTTCATGATGGCGGTCCTGGATAAGAACAATTCTTTGTCTGACGTATCTGCCAAGTGCATTAGCGGCGGGAACTGCACCATAGATTTTTCTGTTAAAGGGATGACCCCTGGTGTTTTCAATGTTTCGCTTTTTGCCGGCCCCAAGGATGTCACATACATGAGGAACATGGATACCACCCTGGCTGGCGCAATAGACTACGGCTGGCTATCTTTTATGTCCGTTCCAATGCTTGAGCTGATGAGATTCTTCTATGGGATCATACCGAACTATGGTGTTGCCATATTAATCCTTACTTTACTTGTTAGGTTGTTGATGTTCCCTCTACAACACAAAGCCATGAAATCAATGAAGAGGATGCAAGACCTTCAACCCCACCTAAAGGGGATCCAAGAGAAGTATAAGAAC
>JAKLHL010000033.1 GCA_022710165.1 Bdellovibrionales bacterium
CGTATACTATCACAGGTAAAGGTGAGGTTAACGACATAGAACTGTCCAGGTACTTGGAGCTTTTTAACATTAAAAGGTGTTTATCCCATTTCTACGTGGAAGGGCCTTTTACTTTCTCCGGTAATATATATCCAGAGTTAAAGATCACAGGGGACTTTGATCTTAGCGCCAGGGATTTTTGGGTACTTAAGAAAAAGGGTTTGGAACTCAACAAAGAGAATACCATACTTGATTTTAAGCAAGGTACTGCCAAGGGCAGGGTTAACTTTAGCAGTAAAGGGGCTTTCTTTGATAACTTCAAAGCACAGAGCGAGCAGAATCTGATAAACGTGAACGGATGGATAACAGCGGCGTCGACGGTAGATATTGATGTGTCTTCATCTGATTTCTCTATGGACACTTACGGAAGGGTAGAGGACCTGCCTGTTCGAGGCAAGGGCAGTTTCAAGACGAAGCTAATAGTTGATGATGCCGGTGATTTCAAAACTTTTGGCAATATAGATTTTAAGGATGCCAGGATACTCGACGGCTACAAGCTGGGAACTATATCAAGCAATTTAAGTTACGTTGATGAGGTCCTTTCTTTCTCTGGGTTCAAAGCCAAGATAGGCAGTTCCAACTACGGCGGTGATATAAGCATAATCTTTGGCAACGATAACGAGGTCACACTAAAAGGAAAGGGAGATTTCAAGAACGCATATACCGAGGACCTGTATGAGCTGTTCGAGACCAAAGATAAGATCTTTGGTTCACCATCTGCATTAGTGAACGGGACAGTAAAGTTCGAGGGCAGACCTTCTTGGGAAGAGATGAAGCTGGATTTTAAATTGGACCTTTCCGACATAGAATTCTCCTCGGAACGTTTTGACAGGCTGTATGCTGATTTTACCTGGAACAGAGGGGATGTGGTCATAGATGACCTCTACCTTCTTAGAGGGAAGAACCGATTCGATTTTGAGGGTTCAAGAAAGAAAGGGGTGTTCCTGTTGTCGATAAATTCCAACAGGATGGACATTTCTGACATATCGATCATTTCAAGCCGTGCACAAATAGACGGTGCGCTCACGGTCAAGGGCCAGGTCAAACATGCTAACAACAAGTTGTCTGGGAACGTCAGGTTCAATTTTATGGACATCGTGATGGACCAGGACAAGTTGAAACCTATAACTGCTGACCTTATATTCGGCGATAAGATAACTGCAAAGTTCAACGTTTTCGAAGGCGCTGCTTTAGGCGATATTATGGAAGAAGGCAAAGGTTCTTTCAGGATACAAGCCAAGCTCAGGAACTTTGACGCATATCCTTTAACAAGCATACTAATAGATTCAGAGTTCGAGCCTTTTACAACCGCCCTTGATGGTGATGTCAACTTTGTCCTTGATAAAGGTAAGGGCATAAAGTGGGCTAAACTGGACTTGGATGGTATGAAGTTCAACAGCGGGTTCCTGGACCTGAGGAGCAAGAACGACGTCTTCATTGAATATTCCAATGGCGCTTATTCCATAAGGGACTTTATGGTCTTAATGGACTACGAGGGTGGTCAGTGCCAGTTAGGCTTTGTCCCAGCCGGCAGCAAGGTGTCTGTAAAAGGCTGTGTCCCAGCATCTTCATTAAGGGTGTTCAAAGAGTACATAGTAGGCGCAAGAGGTAAACTCGACGTAGATCTAGCCTATAATGGCAAGCTTAACGGAGGGCTCTCGCTGAGGGATGTGGCGCTTACACCTTCTGGACATACTTTCGGAACTATAAACGCTTCAGGAAAACTTCCCGTAGAGAATAACAGCATAAGATTAAACTCAATAGTACTTAGCGCTGGAGGAGCAACAGCTTCTTTTGCCGGAGCCATTAATGTTGATAATATGGTCAAGCTTTACAGCCTCTATCCTTCTCTATCAGTGAAAACGACCATAGATAAATTGTATATAGAGTATCCAGAGGGACTAAAGGGAAAATGGGCCGGGAGTATGGAGCTTAAAGGAGCCGCCCCTCCTTATTCATTGACGGGAGTGCTCAATTTCTACGACGGAACTTACAGGAAGGATATAGAGATCGCAAAACTGGCTATGTCAAGGCCCAGGAACATAGATGATTCGGTCTTGTTCAGTAGAAAAAAACCGATGACCAACTTTGATATAAGGCTTAAGACCTCTAACGATGTTTATGTAAAAAACACGACGATGACAGGCGATATAGCTTTTGATCTTTACCTTAAGGGGCCTGATACGGACCCAAAGCTTATTGGTTCTGTAGACCTCTTAAGAGGGAGCTTTATATATTTTGACAACACCTTCGACCTTATATCGGGCAGGGTCAGGTTCAGGGATGATGACATAGAGCCTCTTGTCTATCAGCTGGACTCAGAGGCCAAGATCAGCAATTACCAGGTCTTTCTAAAGCTCTTGAGCGACAGGGGAGAGCCAAAGTTCAGCGTAAGTTCAACGCCTCCGCTTACAGAAGAAAAGATATTGACGCTTCTTGCTACAGGAGATGTTCAGTCTGATTTCATGGAACAGAGCGGTTTTACTGCAGGTACTGGCGGCAATATAGTCTCAGAGGGCCTTGGTGTTACGGGCTCTATAAAGAAGAACATAGGGGTGGGGATGAAGCTGAAAACCCCGACCAAAGCAGATTCGACCATTCCGGACATAGAGTTCCAGAAAGATTTGACTAATGACCTTAAGGTTATTTATGGTAAATCCCTTGATGAGAATACCAATAAGCAGGAAGTTAATGTACAATATGACCTGAACAGGAACGTCCAGCTTAAACTTTTATTTGAAGAGGAAAAAGACCAGAATGCTACTCAAGATAAACCATCTAGTGCGGGTGCTGATATTAAGTTCAAGTTTGACTTCTAGTCTCTATGCTGCGCCCGCTCAGGGCGATCATAAAATAAATACACTTACGTTCAGGATGCCAAAGGATGAGAACAAGCTTAACTCAGGGATGGTATCCAGCGTCGTAGGTCTAAAACCTGGCTCTTCTTATACGCAAGAGCAGGTATCTGCTGCTGTTGATAACGCAGAGGACAAACTTGGGATAAAGATGTCCAATTTAAAGATCTCTTCTTCTGGTGACCTTAGCGCAGATATCACAAGGAAACAGAGCATACGTTCAATATCATTCAAGGGCAACAAGGTGTTCGAGTCATCTTTGATAAAGGAACAGATAGGTTTTAGGGCTGAAGGGGCATACTGCGAGGATGTGTGCGAGCAGTTGAAACAGAGGATAGGGAAGTTCTATTCTGACCAAGGTTACTTTGATGCCAAGGTAGAGCTCTTAAAGGAACAGACTGACGATAAGTTAAACCTCACCGTTGACATTAACGAAGGCAAACCCTCGTTGATAGAATCGGTCGCACTTGAACTTGAGGGTTTTGAGACCAGGGACAAGATACTCAGCGTCCTTTCCATAAGGAAAGGGGAACCAGCCTGCTCCTCTTGTGTCCAGGAGTCAATAAAAGCAACCAGGCTCTATCTGTATGGAAAGGGTTACTACGCCAGCTCGGTATATAGGAGTTCTGTAAGGTTCAGCCCAGACATGAAGTCTGCACAGATAACCATAGGCGTAAAGACAGGACCTAGGTACAAAATATTGTTCAGGGGTAATGAGTTCTTCAAGAACCAGGGATCGCTCAAGGATGCTTTGGATATATCTGATACCGTCGTAATAACACCGGACTATTATTCAGTGCTTGCAAGGAAGCTAGAGGATTATTACAGGTCTTTTGGTTTTTCTGAGGTTAAAGTTAACGTGGTAGAGGAACTTGGTTCAGAAATAGGGCAGGCCGTACTGGCTTTTAACATAAGCGAGGGAAAACAGCGTTACATCGGCAGGATAAGATATGAACTTAAGCGTAAGGTCGAGAAAGCGGACATAGATTATTATTTGAGGGCGGTAAAAACTGAGTTCTTTGAAAGGGGTTTCTTTGTAAGGAAAGAGTTCGAGGACATGAGGGCCTTGATAGAGAAGTACCTCAGTGAGAAGGGTTATCTAAGATCAAAGGTGCTTAATCTTAGTTTTGATCATGGAAAGGGTAACTACGAGAATATCACCTATCAGATAGATCCAGGTCAGCCTACTATCGTCAGAGAACTTACAGTAAGCGGCAACAAGTTCATTGATTCAGAAAAGATCATGTCAAAGTTCGGTATAAAAAAGGATGAACCTGTAGATATAGACAGGTTCAAAGAGGGCCTTAAGTGGCTTGCTGAGCAGTACAGAGAGAACGGCTACGTTGATTTCTATCTGGATAAGGACAAACTTTTCTCTTATAATGAGGATTACAGGTTCGTAGATATAAACATACAGATTAGTGAAGGTGACTGCCTTAAGGTCGGAGAGACTTTTATAAACGGGCTTGTTCATACCAAGGACCGTGTGGTGACCAGGGAACTTCGCTTTGAGAAGGGCGACGTTATAAAGTCTAAAAAGATACAGGATACAGAGAACGCTCTGGCAGGACTTGGTTTTCTGGGTTCAGTTTCCGTCGAAGTGCTCCCTGGGAGTGTGGACGGACCAGGTTACAGAGACGTACTTGTTTCAATAGACGAAAAAAAAGCAGGAACTTACGAAATAGGGGCAGGCTACAGGACCGACGAGGGACTTAAGCTTTTTACAGGCATAAGCTATGGCAATCTTGGAGGATGGGGCAGAAGGATCTACACCAATGCTTCCGTATCAAGGAAGCTTGATGACAGCTTCAGGTTCGCAGAATACGACGTAATGGCCGGCTATTATGAACCTTATCTTCTTAACATACCTCTGGACTTTAGGATCGCCGTTGAAACAAGAAAGGACGACTATCCTGATTATGCTCAAAAGAAGCTCAATGCGGCTTTCTACATAGAGAAAAAACTAGGGAATCATTCCTTGATATTGAGGAACGCCTTTGAAAGGATCAATATTTTTGAGGCTGTAGACCCTGCAGACGATGCTTCATACTGGAAGTACTCCATAAGGCAGACTTACAGGTATGACACCAGGGATTCCATCTTCAGCCCAACAAAGGGATTCAATTTTTTGGTCTACGGTGAGTGGGGTCGTTCACTTAACACTCAGGTCATAACCAACTATGCAAAAGTTGAGGAAAGACTTAGTTTTTATATACCTCTGTTCTACAAGTTCACTCTTATGTCGTCGCTGGATGCCGGTTATGTAAAAGGGCTTAGAGGTGACCCTGTGCTTTTGAACGACAGGTTCGCACTTGGCGGTTTTGACAGCATAAGGGGTTACAGGGAAGGCATAATCGCTGACCTTACACCCGACCTCTCCAAACAGCAGTACTATACTTTCAGCCTCGAGCTTAGAAGGATACTGTTCTGGAATTTCGTGGCTAGCGTTTTTCATGATATGGGTTCCATATCATCTGAGGACTCGGCAATATACGGTACTTACAGCTCCGTTGGAGGAGGTCTTGGTATAAAGTTCCCGGTCGGTTCCCTGAGTCTTCAGTATGGATATGTTTACAAGAAAGATAAGAGGATACCATCGGACAGGGTTGGAAGGATACATCTTGCAATAGGTACTTTCTAATGAAGGCCTCAGAGATAGTAATACCCGAAGCTCTTATAGCGACACATCCCGCAAAGGAACGCGACAGATGCAGGCTGATCTGCCTTAACAGGGATAACGGCAAAATAGACCATCTTATATTCTTCCAGCTTCTGGACCTTTTCAGGCCTGGAGACCTTTTGGTCTTTAATGATACCAAGGTAGTGAACGCCAGGATGTTCGCGGCAAAAAAGAGCGGCGGTGCAGTAGAGATACTCCTTCTGAACCGTTCACACGACAATGTATGGAACTGCCTTCTTAGGGGAAAGAACATAAAGCAGGGTACACAGTTACGTTTGGATTCAACAGACTTTGACGCTGTCGTGAGCAAGGTCGATAACGGTTCATATCAGCTTGAGTTCCCAGAGGCTGTGGATGTTCCCGACCTTATGGACAGGCTGGGCCAGATACCTTTGCCTCCTTACATAAAGAGAGAGCCAGAATATGCTGATTACCATATGTACCAGACCGTCTTTGCAAGGCAGAAAGGTTCAGTTGCAGCTCCTACGGCCTCTCTGCACTTTACTGATGAGATGATCTGCAAGATAAAGGAAAAAGGTGTTTTAGTTGAGTTCTTGACCCTTCACGTCGGTTATGGGACCTTCAGCCCTGTAAGGGACCCTATCACCCATGTAATGCACGAGGAATATTTTAGTTTTGACACTTCTTTGGCTGATAAGATATCTGCCTGCAGGAATTCTGGCGGCAGGATATGGGCCGTTGGTACTACTGTCGTAAGGACGCTGGAGTCAGCCTTTAATGATAAGTTGGAACTTGTGAGCAGCAGCGGTTCTACGGACCTTTTCATAAGGCCTCCGTACAAGTTCAAGGTCGTTGACTGTATGGTGACCAATTTTCATCATCCGAGCACAAGCCTTATGTACCTTGTCTCTGCATTCGCAGGCGAGGAGAATATAGTCAAGGCTTACAACGAGGCTATAGCACTGGAGTACAGGATGCTCTCCTATGGTGATGCCATGGCCATTATCCGCTAGACTTTTTTAGCCCCTTAAAATAATGTCAATGCCATGAACATAGTAATAATAGGATCAGGTTATGTAGGGCTGGTTGCAGGTACATGTTTTGCAGAAACAGGCAACGATGTCACCTGTGTTGACATAGACAGCAACAAGGTCAAGAAACTGCAATCCGGGGACCCTGTAATATATGAACCAGGTCTAGAAACACTGCTAAAGAAGAACATCAAGGCCGGGAGGATAAAGTTCACGGTCTCGTTAAAGGACTGTGTCCCTAACGCTGATGTCATCTTCACTGCAGTAGGGACTCCAACAGGAGAGGACGGGTCTGCAGACCTGCATCATATTACAGACGCTGTGAAAGCGTTCGCGCCCCTGCTTGATTCATACACTCTGATAGTTAATAAATGTACAGCTCCTGTAGGCACCATTTCCATGGTCAAGGACTTGATCCTGGGTCTTGCCGCAAAGGGAACAGAGTTCGATGTAGCATCAAACCCAGAGTTCCTTAAAGAGGGTGTTGCTGTTCAGGATTTCCTTTATCCTGACAGGGTCGTAATAGGTGTGGAGAGCAGCAGGGCAGAGAAGATATTAAAAGAACTTTATGAGCCGTTCGTAAGGAACGGCAATCCGATACATGTGATGGACCTTAGGTCTGCGGAGCTTACAAAGTACGCCTGTAACAGTTTTCTGGCCGCTAAAATATCTTTCATGAACGACATGGCCGCCCTTTGCGAGAAGCTTGGTGCAGATATAAATTCTGTAAGGCACGGCATGTCCAGCGACCCTAGAATAGGAAAATCGTTCTTGTATTCAGGTCTTGGTTATGGCGGCTCTTGTTTTCCAAAAGACGTTAAGGCCATAATAAGGACCGCCGCTGAATTTGGAGAAGACCTCCCGATAGTAAGGTCCGCAGAAACGGTGAATCTGCATCAAAGACAGCGCTTCATAGACAAGATACTGAAATATTTTAAGGGTGATGTTAAGGGCAAGACCTTTGCTGTATGGGGGCTTGCATTCAAACCGCAGACAGATGATATGAGGGAAGCACCGTCTATAAAAGTGATCGAGGCCCTTTGCGAGAAAGGTGCTGTAATTCATGCTACCGATCCAGTCGCGATAGATAATGCAAGGACAGCCATAAGGGCTGACGTTAAATATTTCTCTGATCACATAGAATGCGTTGATAATGCAGAAGCCCTACTTGTGCTTACAGAGTGGAACGAATATAGGACCTTTGATCCAAAGAAATTGAAAAAACATTTCCAGGGCAGGGTCATCTTTGACGGAAGGAACATATGGAATCCGTCAGAGATCCGTAAATATGGCTATGATTACTTTGGGGTGGGACGCTTATAATGGGAAAGAGGATAATAGTCGCCGGCGGAGCAGGTTTTATTGGTTCACACCTTTGTGATACCCTCGTTAAAGAGGGACATTCCGTAGCTTGTATAGATAACCTTATAACAGGCGATAAAAAGAACATTGATCATTTGATGGGCTCAGAGAAGTTCGACTATATAGAGGCTGATGTTTCATCCAGTGGCCTAGTAGAGATGATAAGGGGCAAATACCAGCACGTAGATGAGATATACGACATGGCCAGTCCTGCAAGTCCGGTGGACTATGTTATGTACCCAATAGAGACCTTGATGGTTGGTTCCTTCGGTGCAAAGAACCTTTTGGACCTTGCGCTTGGATATGGGGCAAGGATACTAATGGCATCTACTAGCGAGGTCTATGGTGATCCTTTGGAGCATCCTCAGAAAGAGGAGTACTGGGGCAATGTTAACCCTGTCGGTGTTAGGAGCTGTTACGATGAGTCAAAAAGGTTCATGGAGGCCATTAGCTCTGCTTACATAAGGAAACACGGACTTAAGGTAAGGATAGCCAGGATATTCAATACCTATGGTCCAAGGATGAGGCTTAATGACGGTAGAGTGGTCCCTAACTTCATGTCTCAGGCCTTGAACGACAAGGATATAACTATTTACGGCGACGGACTTCAGACCAGATCTTTTTGCTATGTGTCTGACCTTGTCGACGGTTTGATGCGCTTAATGGCCAGTGATGTTAACACACCTGTTAACCTTGGTAATCCAGACGAAAAAAGCATGCTGGATTTTGCGAACAACATAATAAAGCTTCTTGGTTCCAAAAGCAGGATAGTCCATTTGGAACTTCCTCCAGACGACCCTCAAAGAAGACGCCCAGATATAACAAAGGCAAAGAACCGTCTTGGATGGGAGCCAAAGGTTACCTTTGAACAAGGTATGATGAGAACAGCCGAATATTTTAAGAAGAGCAGATGATGAAAAAGTTCCTGATCACATTATCGCTGTTCGTATCAAGTGCATATGCCGCCGAATATGGTTATTATGCCGGTTTCGGCGTTTCATATATAAATTCACGCGGACTGAACATGATAACTGAAGGTCTTGACCAGGGTTATGTCACCAGCTTCGGTAAAATAAATTTCCCTCTTAATTTTGAGGGGGCCGCGTTTATCGGTTTCGATAATTCCAGGATAGGGCTTGGAACGGGTTATGAGTTCACTTCAAGGGATTCTTACTCGGAGACATACGGCATAACAGAGACGGTGTCTTACAGGACTATTCCTATCTTTGCACAATACCGTTATACATATTACAAGAGCTCAGGATGGGAGCTTGCTTCAGGCGGGAGTATAGGGATATTTAACTCAAAGATATCCATGAAGAACCAGCCCAGTGTCCAGAATAATGAGACCTTCGGCATGGGTGCATGGGGATTTTCTTTTACTGTCGACACGGACCTCTCGTATCATCTTTCCAAAAATGTGAGCCTGTTCAGCACCCTGGGGTTCAGGTATGCAAAGAGCGCTTCTTTCAGCTATACCTCTGACACCTCGAATCACAGTAAGGGTGAAAAAGTGCTGTTTTCTGATGGCTCTAACTTGACTTTAAACCTTTCCGGTTTAAAATTTCTTATAGGAATAATGCTTAGTTGGAGTTGAACATGAAAAAAACCGTTTTATTGGTCCTGGTAGCACTAAGTTGCTCTTTGGCCCATGCCAGAGGAACGTCGCAGGCTGTAGTTATAAATCCATATTTTTCTTTGGGGTATATTAACCCTACAGATATAAATGATAAGATAACTTACGATACTGTAGGCATACAGAATTTTATAGACGGAGCTTCAACTATACATTGGGCAAAGAACCTTGGTGCTTTCATGGGTTACAGGTTCGGCCACAGGTTCAACGTCGGTCTTCTCTTTGATTATGCTACTGCAGGCAAGTTCATCTCACAGGAAAGCGATACCGCATTCCCTATCTATCATCCTTCTCAGAACGGCTCAACAACGCCGATAACTGCGAATTATTATGAGTTCAATACCTCATACAACGCTTTTTCTATAGGGCCTGCTTTTTACTATACTCTTTATAGCAGAGGCAAGCTCACCATCGATACTGGTGTTGGGATACTGTATGCGATGAAGGTAAGGTATGCAGAAGATATAACTTACGGTGACTCTGCTGACGATCCTGCTTTGAACACTTCTCCAAACCTGCATCAAGTAATAGCTTCAGGAACAGGTTTTGGTTTTAACCTGATGGTATCAACGTCTTATTATTTGACCAATTACATGGGACTTGGCTTAGATCTTAGCTACAGATATTTGAAGTGCGGTTCGCTTAAGGAGAACGGTACTACTGTACCTTTCGAATATCCTAACGGTGCTTTGGACAACCCTCCGACTAATATGTCTGTTAGCTTTTCTGGTATATACTTTGGTCTATCCCTTAAGTTCGATATAAATATAGATGGCAGCGGTGATGCTAAAGAAGCTGCGGCAGAGACCACTACAGACAATAAATGGTCAACAGAACCTCAGCCTGAAGAAATGAATACAAGCTGGGATACTCCGGCTACTGCAGCAGGGCCTACTATCGACGAGTTACGAGATATCAAAAAGCAGATACAGAGAAAATGGAATGATGCTCAGGAAGGAAAAACACCTGAAGCTCAGAAGAGGGCAGAAAGGTACAGAAAACTTTACGACATATCCAGCAAACTAGAGAAGGATTGGTCTCAATTCACTCCGGAATCGAGGGCGGAAAAGATAGAGAAGATAAAGACCATACTGTCTAGGTAGTACAAGAGTATGATCGCTTCTGTTTTAAAGATATTCATATCGGTGTTCACCATCATGGGGCCTTTTACTGTGCTCCCTGTCTTTGTTGCTATGACGGAAGGGATGAGCCAGATACAAAAGAACCACATAGCCAGAAAGGCCATGCTGGTCTCAAGCTCCATATTGGTCATGTCAACGGTGGCAGGAGAAGAGCTGTTCTACTGGCTGGGTATAAGTGTTTCTTCTTTCAGGATAGCGGGCGGCATATTGGTCCTCTTAATGGGGATAAACATGCTGCATGCAAAAAGAAGCTCTGTTCGTGCTACTGACTCAGAACTTGCCGAGGCCAAGGTAAGGGAGGACATATATGTTTTCCCTCTGGGAATACCTCTTATTGCAGGCCCTGGAGCTATAAGTACTGTCATACTGTTCTCTACCGGCCACAGGGATTTTTCGACTATATTGATAGTTATACTGTCGATAATAATGTCTTCCATTCTGTTCTATCTGCTGCTTAGGTATTCAAGCTACATATACAAGGCGCTGGGTGAAACTGGTAATAATATAATGATGAGGCTCATGGGTCTGATACTTTCAGCAATGGCGGTTGAGTTCATAATAAAGGGCATAAAGGATTCCTTTAAGGCTGTTTAACAAGGAGTTAACAAGATGCTTACTCCTGATATGTCTAAATTCTCTGAGAAGATAAGGAAGATGTTGTCTGACAGGGAAGAGGACTACCTTAGCCCTTACG
>JAKLHL010000034.1 GCA_022710165.1 Bdellovibrionales bacterium
AACTACGGCTACTGTGAAATATGTTCCACCGACGTCTTGAACTTTGTCGCCTCGATATTCGCAAGGGGCGATGTAAGGAAAGACAACTAAGGCTGGTGATATGGTTTCAAAAATAGAAAGGGATCATGCAAGGTTCCAAGAGATCGTAAGAGGAAAGATCAGGCAGAACCTTAAGAACTACATCACCAAGGGCGAGATGATAGGCCGGGTCGGTAAGCACTACGTGAGTATCCCTGTCCCAAAGATCGAGCTCCCAAGGTTCAGGTATGGGCTCCCAGAGACTGGCGGAGTTAGCTCCGGCGACGGTGCAGAGGGAACACCTCTAGGTCCAGCCTATGATCCAGAAGAGGGCGGCGGCGAGGCCGGAAATGCAGAAGGCCAGCACGAGCTTGAAGTAGATATAAGCATAGAAGAACTTGCAAGGATGCTCGGTGAAGAGCTTGAACTCCCTCGTATAGAACCAAGGGGCGCAAGCAAGATGGACGCTCTAAAGAGGGTCTATAAGGGAGTGCATCTTGTAGGGCCAAGGTCTTTAGTACACTTTAAGAGAACTTATAAAGAAGCTTTAAAAAGGCAGATAGTTTCTGGCGAATACGACCCTGACGACCCTATCATAATCCCTATAAAGAAAGATTTCAGGTACAGGGGCTGGAAAGACATAATACAGCCTCAATACAATGCGGTCATAATATACATGATGGACGTAAGCGGAAGCATGGGCGACGAACAAAAAGAGATGGTCCGTATTGAATCCTTCTGGATAGACACCTGGTTAAGAAGCCAGTACCGCGACCTTCAAACACGTTACATAGTCCACGACGCCTCTGCAAGACTTGTGGACAGAGATACTTTTTTTAGGACCAAAGAGAGCGGAGGTACTTTGATATCTTCCGCATATAAACTTTGCAACATAGTCATAGACAGAGAATTCCCGCCAGAGGACTGGAACATATATCCGTTCCATTTTTCCGACGGTGACAACTGGTCCTCTGAGGACACAAGGGTCTGCATGGAACTTTTAAGGAACGAGATACTTCCAAAGTCCAACATGTTCTGTTACGGACAGGTAACAAGCAGATACGGCTCTGGGCAGTTCATAAGGGACCTTCAAGAGAACTTTAAGGATGAAGAAAAGCTGACACTATCGACGATAGAGAATAAGGACGGGATACTTGGCTCTATAAAAGAATTCTTAGGGAAGGGTAAATAATGGCTGGCACGGAATTAACACCGCAGCTGCAAAGGGCTAACGAAGAGATAAAAAAGTACGCCCGCGAGTACGGCCTCGACTTTTTTGAGGTCATCTTTGAGATGATAGACTACAAGCAGATAAACGAGTTCGCCTCGCTGGGGGGCTTTCCTACTCGTTATCCGCACTGGCGCTTTGGTATGGAATACGACAGGCTCACAAAAAGCTATCAATATGGGCTCCATAAGATCTACGAGATGGTAATAAATAACGACCCTTGTTACGCCTATCTTTTGAGGGCGAACAACATGGTGGACCAAAAACTTGTCATGGCCCACGTTTATGCACACTGTGACTTCTTTAAGTGCAACATGTACTTTGAAGGCACCAACAGAAAGATGATGGACGAGATGGCAAACCATGCGACAAGGATACGAAACTACATGGACAGGTTTGGCGTTACTCCCGTCGAGGATTTTATAGACGCATGCCTTTCTATAGAGAACCTAATAGACTACCATCACTCAAAAGTTGAAAGGCTCTACAAGCCTGTGGACCAGGAAATAGACGAGGACGACATAGATACAGAAAGAGAACCTCTAAAGGTCCCAAAACTAAAAAGCAAGAACTACATGGATAAGTTCATAAATCCAGAGTCGTTCATAAAACAGCAGTTGAACAAGCTCTTAAAGCAAAAAGAGAAGAGCAAAAAATTCCCTCCAGAAGACGAAAAAGACGTGCTCTTGTTCCTGCAGGAATATGCACCGTTAAAGAACTGGCAAAAGGATGTGCTCTCTATAGTGAGGGAAGAATCTTATTATTTCTCTCCACAGGGACAAACAAAGATAATGAACGAGGGCTGGGCAAGCTACTGGCACTCAAAGATAATGACCCAAAAGGCGCTGATGGATTCAGAGGTCGTAGACTTTGCGGACCATCACAGCGGTACCGTGCATATGAGGCCCGGCACACTTAACCCATACAAACTCGGCCTTGAGCTTTTTAAGGACATAGAGGAAAGATGGGACAAGGGAATGTTCGGAAAGGACTGGGACGAGTGCGACGACTTTAGGGTAAAAAAGAACTGGGATAAAAAACTAGGCCTTGGAAGACAAAAGATGTTCGAAGTAAGAAAACTCCATAGCGACGTTACTTTTATAGACACCTTCCTTACCCAGGAATTTGCAGAAAGATTTAAGCTCTTTGTTTTTGAAGCCAATAAAAAAACAGGGCAGTGGGAGATCGCGAGCAGGGAATTCAAAAAGATAAAAGAAAAACTCTTGTTCCAGCTCACCAACTTTGGTCAGCCGTTCATCTCTGTGTATGATGCTAACTTTAAGAACAGGAGTGAACTGCTTTTGGCCCACAGGCACGAGGGTTACGACCTTAAGATCTCTGAGGCACACAGGACCCTTGAAAGCATTTTCAAGGTCTGGAAGCGTACCGTAAACCTAAAGACCATCGTGCAGGGCGAAGGAAGACTCCTCACCTACGACGGCAAAGAACACACCGAAACTGCCTTTGATAAATAATTAAGCGGACTGCTTTTCTTGTCTTTCTTTTTCTTCTTTTTGGATTATTGAAATGAAAGCGTTAACCACGTTTGGATCGAACTGAGTGCCGCTGCATCTTATGATCTCGTCCACGGCTATATCGGTGGACATGCCTTTCCTGTATGGACGGTCTGAGGTCATGGCGTCAAAGGTGTCTGCAACAAAGATGATCCTTGATATCAGCGGGATCTCTTCGCCTTTTAGACCGTCCGGATAACCATAACCGTCGTAGCGCTCGTGATGTGAACGAACGTACTTTTTGTAGATATCAAGGTCCTTAATGCCTTTGAGCATTTCCTCCCCTCTTTTGGAGTGTTCCTGCATAGTGGCATATTCTTCTTTGGTCAAACGACCAGGCTTTTTAAGTATACGGTCTGGAATGCCTATCTTTCCTATGTCGTGGAGTACGGCCGCAAGTTCAAGTTCACGAAGCTGTTCTTTATCAAGCCCCATGGCCTCGCCTATCTTTATTGCATAATCTACGACCCTAACGGAGTGTTCCTGGGTATAAAGGTCTTTTTCCCTGAGGGCTTTAAGGACTACGTTAACAAGGTCGTGGAACTGTTCCTGACTTTTAATGGATAGCTCAGAGATCACGTTATACAGCGTATTTACTAGGTTTTTCACTCTTTTGCCGTTTGAGTCTTTCTTCATAACAAGAGCTACTCCTTTTATCTATAACCTTAACATTAAGACAAGTTGCGTTTGCTGTCAGGTTAATTTAATTTGTGCATGTCAAATAAATGTACTAAAATGGGCCATATGAAGCGGATCAGGCGTTCTTACTTCCTTATAGATAAACCTTTTCAAATAAAATATGCGCTTTTTTTGAGTGTTTTCGGCGGGCTTGTAGCCGTGCTGTTTGGCGCCCATATCTTTTACTTCCTTCATGAGTATTTTAAGGTATTTATCCCAGATTATCAGACCAACCCAAACGCAATACAGTTCATACTCACAGAGCAAAGAAGCATTTTGATCTATCTATCCATTTTGACCTTGCTTGTTATGTGCCTTTTGTTCTTCATAGGCGTGATAGTCACTCATAGGATGGCGGGGCCTGTGATGGTCATACGTAAAAAGATGGAAGATCTTTGCGGAGAGAATTTTAGCGCAAGGGTACACCTTCGTAAAGGCGACGAATTCAGGTCGCTGGCAGACACCTTTAACGAGCTGGCTGGCCACTTAGATAAAAAACACAAAAAGTAGCAGGGTAAATTCCTACCTTAGATTAAGAAGACCATTTATGAGGTTTTGGAAGTTTCTGTCACTGAAGAAGTGAAATCCCAAGAATGCGACAGTAGTCAGTAATACCTTCATAAAGTCACCTCCCTTTTATGTCTGGCCCAAGACGAGAGTTGTGAGCTTTACACCGGATGTCCTATTCTTGACCCATTATATGTAACAAAAATGACGCAGTCAATTGGAAGGGATTACTTGATTAATGGGGTGGGTTGGCGATGGGTTTTTTTTGTTATTGTTGTTTGGGCATTATAGGCCCTAGAATTTGCTGAAATACATGCATAGCAAGGCTGAGATAAATCCTGTCTATGCTTTTATTCTATTTTTCGTTATATTTTTTAGAACAGCCCTTAAATTTGGTCACAGGATATTTTTTTGAATTAATTTTCATTTTACGTTCGAATGATTTTTTAATATCTATTCCCGTTTCGTGGGCAAGCAATAAAAGATAATAGTAAACATCGGCGATTTCTTCTTGTAGGTGTTTTACTTTATTTTTTGGCAACTTATTGTCTTTGGTCCACTGGAATATCTCTAAAATCTCGCTAGCTTCTAATGTTAAAGAAATTGCCAAATTTTTAGGCAAATGGAACTGTTTCCAATCTCTTTCTTTTTGAAATTCAATTATTTTTTTAATGTCCTTTTTCATGTTGCCTCTCTGAATTAATAATTAATTAATATCAGAACAATTATAAACTTACAACAAAAGACTAACAGTTTGATAATACTGATAAAAATTACAGGACCATTTATTGAATTTAAGGTAAAATAGCAGTTAGTGACAGAAGGACTAGGGTGGTTGTAGTTTGGCAGAAGTTATTAAATTAAAGTTTTCAAGAGATTCCGTGGAAAAGATTGATCATCTTCCAAATAGCCAAAGGTGGCCAATCGTTTATATTATAAATAACGATAAAGAAGCTTACGTCGGAGAAACAACGAATGCTTCAATGAGAATTGCTCAACACCTCGGGAATGTTATTAGGAGAGAATTACGCCAAGTATGGATAATAACGGATGAGGAGTTTAATAAGTCGGCCACTCTAGATATGGAATCATGGTTAATTAAGTATATGTCGGCTGATGGTAAATATGTATTACAGAATAGCAATGCCGGACTTATGTCTCATAATTATTATAAAAAAGATCATTATGAGAGAAAGTTTAAAACATTGTGGGAAAAATTAGTTAAAGAAAAGTTGGCGAAGAAATCATTAAAAGAGATAAACAATTCTGATCTGTTTAAATACTCTCCATATAAGTCTTTAACTGCAGATCAGTATGAAACTACTGTTAAAATTTTACGGGACATTACAAATGAAAATCAGAGTACTACAATAGTTTCTGGTGGTGCAGGAACAGGTAAAACCGTGTTGGCAACATATTTAATGAAATTGCTAAAGACTAAGAATTTTGACGATATAGAAATTGACGATTCGATGAGTCCAGAGTTGGATCAGTTGATAGATAACCTAAAACTGATAAATAGGGAAAAAATATCAATAGCATTAGTTGTGCCGATGACATCGTTAAGACAGACCTTGAAAAAGGTTTTTAAAAACGTTGAAGGGTTAAGTTCTGATATGGTGATTGGGCCTGCGGATGTCACAAAAAGAGAATATGATATTTTGATGGTTGATGAAGCGCATAGATTAAGAAGAAGAAAAAACATAACAAATTATAAAAGTTTTGATTTTGCTAATAAACGTTTAGGACTAGACAGTTCTGGCACAGAATTAGATTGGATTCTTAGACAGAGTAAGCACCAGATTTTATTTTATGATAAAGGTCAGTCGATTAAACCTTCAGATGTTAGAAGTCACATGTTTGAGAAATTGACTAATGTAACATTTCATGAGTTGCAATCACAATTAAGAGTTCGTGGTGGTACGGATTATATTGACTACATTAACAGGCTTTTTGAATGTAAATTGGAGAAACATGATCGAATTAATTTTAAGGAATACGATTTTAAATTATATACAGACATAAAAAAATTAATCCGTGATATTAGGTATAGAGAAGAAGAGTTTGGACTATCGCGAACAACAGCCGGATATGCTTGGAAGTGGAAAACTAAGGATGGTAGGGATCTTCATGATATTGAGATAAACGGTGTAAAGTTAAAATGGAATAGTACTAATCAAGATTGGGTCAACTCAGATGATGCAATTAATGAAGTCGGATGTATACATACAACACAAGGATATGATCTGAATTATGCCGGAGTAATTCTTGGCCCGGAGATATCTTATAATGAAAAAACGAACCAGATAACTGTGGATAGAAATCAGTATTGTGATAAAAAAGGAAGTATTAATGTTAAAACAGGTGAGGAATTAACTATATATATTAAAAATATATATAGAACGTTAATGGCACGAGGTATTTTGGGGACATATGTTTATGTGTGTGATGAAAAACTCAAAAAATATTTTATGAAATTTATTTATACGGCATAGTTTTTTTTATTAAATTAGATCAGCCTCGGAAGGACCTGCCTCTAGAAGATACTGTAACAGATTATGTAAACTTTTTGGATCAACCACTCCCCAAAAGTTTATAGACACCCTTAATAACCTCTATATAATTCCTGATATTAGAGGTGCCCATGAAAAAACTATCACTTTGTTTTGCGATGACCTTGGCTTTGGCTCTGGCTTCTTGCGGAGGCGGCGGACTGCATGTTTATGTTTCAGGATATAACGGTAATAACGCCGTTTATTGGGATAACGGCGGTACGCAGAGCAATCTTGAGAATGGAGGGCTTGATGCAAAAGCTAATGGTATATTTTTTGATTCAGGCTCTGTATATGTTGTCGGGACTTGTAACGACGCTACGAACAATAAGGCCTGCTATTGGAAGAACGGAGTAAGGACTAACCTTACCTCTACTGACGGCATAGACTGGCAAACAGAAGGCCATGCGATAGCGGTCTATAATAACAGAGTATATGTTGCTGGGCGAGTGCTTAAGAACGGAGCTGTAAAACCAGCAGGTGTTTATTGGCAGGATAATACAGAATCTATGACAGAGCTTACAGATGCTCTGGCCTATGGTTATGCTAATTCCATTTTTGTTGAGCCTTATACAGGCGTTGTTTACGTCGGCGGGGCAGAGAACTTTACAGGTACTACTGGTCAGGAAGAAGGCATTTACTGGAAGAACGACACAAGGAATCTTTTAGCCATCACCACAATGATACAGGCTGTTACTGCAGACAGCAGTGCTAACGTTTATTCTGCAGGCTATGAAACAGACGTTGATCACACGAACGCAGTTTATTACTTTAACACGACAAAGTATGAACTTACGGTCCCAAGCACGACCACTTCATCAAGGGCTACAGGGATACATTTAGGCGGGTCTGATGTTTATATCTCTGGCTATTATAATGCCGGATCAGGGAATAGGCCTTGTTACTGGAAGAACGGCGAAAGGGTAGATCTTAGCGATGGCTCAGACGGATTTGCCTACAAGGCGAATGCGATATTCTTTAAGGACGGCTCTGTTTATGTTGCAGGGTCTTATTACAACAGCACTATCGGAAAAAATATTTCCTGCTATTGGAAAGACGGCATAAAGACCGATCTTACCTTTGGTGAGTCAAGCAATACAGACGCAACGGGTATATATGTCCAATAAATACATTAGATACGTCATCCTTTTAGACGAGATCCCCGGGGCGCAGACCACAAGGCAGGCTGTGTTTGATCACGTCCAGCACTTAAAGGCTTTAGAGAGTGAAGGAAAGCTTGTGATATGTGGTCCATTCACAGACTACAAGGGCGGTATGGTCGTTATAAAGGCAGACAGCATTGATGAGGCAAGGCGCATTGCAGAGGCCGACCCCTTTGTAAAGCTTGGCCTTAGAAAGTACCAAATCCGCACCCTGGAGCTTTCCTGCGCAGAGAACAATCACATGGGTATTGGCTAAGACTTATACAAGTGTTAATGACTTTGACATCGCGCTTGGTATAATTACTAATAATATCAATAAGTTAATTTTTGAAATTTGAGGCATGCTTATTGCACTTAAATTAAGCCTAAGGAATTATAATGAAAAGGCTTATTCTATATTTCTTAATATTTTTAGTTACAAGTACAGGCCAGGTATTGGCACAAAGTGCTTCTGATGGCTTTATGGATCTTTTTACCAAGCTTGCAAAAGATAAGAATGTGACTTTACCGGACGATCTTAACAAGACGGCTTTTGAGTTCGTTCAAATAGTTAAAGAGGACCAGATTCCTCTTACTTATAACAGAGGAAGTGAAAAAGGTCTTAAAGATGAGATGCCAGTTAATAAAGTAAAACTAAGAGAAGCCTTTCAAATACAAAGGACAGAGCTTACTCAATTTCAATATGCTGTCATTATGGGTTTTAATCCTTCGCACGGCCTAAAAAAGCAGAGTGATACTATTGAACTTAATATTGACGGGAAACCTGTAAAAATGTTCTATAACAGGCCTGTTAACCAGGTCTTCTACGACAGTATAGATATAAAAGGATTTTTAAGGAGATTGAATGAATTAGATAAGGCTTATGATTATAGGCTTCCTACAGAAGCAGAGTGGGAATATTCAGCAAGAGGTGGTGCTGATACTGAGTATTTTTTTGGAGATGACCCATCTAAACTAGGTGATTATGCATGGTTCATGGATAACTCTGAGGGTCACGCGCATGATGTGGCTTTAAAACTCCCCAATCAGTATGGCCTATATGATATTTATGGGAACGTCAGCGAGGGCACTAAAGACCTTTATGACAAAGAAACATATTCAAAGATGGAAGGAGAACCAATAGGTGACGAATTCTCTGAGAATGTAGTAAGAGGTGGAGATTATAGAAAAGGACCTGATGTGTGCAGGTCTGCATGTCGTATGCGTAAAATGACGTTCATGGGTAATGTTGATGTTGGCTTCAGACTTGTAAGGACGCCAAAAAAAGAAATTAAACAGCAAAAAAACACAGTGGAAGAGAGCGACTAAGACATGAAAAAGCTTATTACAGCAATATTACTGGTCTGTTTTACATCAAGTAACTTTGTGTATGCAAAGGCTCCAAGTACCCCTGCGCCAGTATCTAACGTTAAACTTTCAGACATAGTAAGGGATGCCATAGTTTATGGCGCAAGTGATGAAAAACTCCTAAAGATGGGAGACGACATAGATAAGTACCTTGCAGGTAACGACGTAGGTAAAGAAGAAGCACACAAACTAAGGGTTATACAGAACAGGATAATAAATTACTTTATAGTAAAAAGGACCTTTAGTAATTCAGGCACAAGTTCAAGCGGTTCAAAAAGAATAATTCACAACACTCTAAGGGCAGCATTTATTGACACCGACGAGCCAGAATTTAAACTAAAGGACATTTATACCGCGAACACGGTCCGCGAACTTATTAGTCCGACTTTTTTATTGGACGTGGATGTATATGCCAGTAATAAAACCGGTAAAGGGAGTCCAATTAAACCAAGCCTAAAAGGTGTTGGGGACCCAGGCGTTTGGGATGATTTCGTAAGTCTTTTTACAGGTAAAAAACCAGAAATAGATAACGCAGAAGTTAATAAAATAGGCGGGATCTACGACTATCAGGCAACCCTCTGGCTAAAGACGATAAAGAACTCCTTAAAGACTCTTTTATTCTACGGCCAGATATATCCAGCATCTTTATATTACAACAACTCAATCACCAGCGTCTCGAACATGGCCTGCTCCATAGGATCTGATGACAGGTCTTTATGTACTACGGATGTTCTTAACGAGCTAAACAGAACAGGGATTGAATATAAGTACGACGAGTTGAGGGAATTAAAGTCTTATGACCCGCAGAATGTTGCAGATGATCTTTGCGGACAGATAAGGCAATTGGTTATCAGTAATCCGATCTATGAAGAGATGGGCTGTTATCCTCAGTACTACCATACACTGGGTGATGTTAACGATAATGGCTTACCAGTAAACAATACAAGGTTTAGAAAAAGTATTACTTATATAGAGCCTGAACAGTTCGCGTTAAGTGACAGACTTGATGCTGTTCAGGCAAAATATGATAACGACTTTAGGAACAAGATCTGTGCTGAGTACTCAGCATCACTTGCTCCTATAAAGGCCAGCAGCATTGGAACGCTACTTCTTACAGACAGCCTGCAGGGACTTAGCTGTGACATTTACTCAGAAAAGAACAAAGAGTTTATTTCTGAGGCAGAAAGGAGTTCTATAAATTCTTATAACGTTGGGCTTGTTAGGGGTGCAATAACAGAAAGTGTGAAAATGGTCCTTGACCATATAGATAAAACGAACGAGGGCTTTAAGGACTCTTTTATAAATGCGAAAAAGGGTAAGCCTTATAAAGACGACTACGATATCTCTGAGTACGTAGTGTCCAACATAAAGGAACTGATGGAGTTAAATCCAGTCGCTGCGGCGCAAACACTGGTTAGTCAGCCTTCTTTTATTCCTCTGCTTGCGGGTCCAATGTTTGAGCAGATAGATTCAGACAAAGAAATGCAAGAGATAACAGACACGATAGTTAGGGCAGGCACTTATATTGTGGGTGGAGTTTGTGCCATCCTTGCAATAGTTGCTCCTTACGCAGGAATACCTGCACTTGCGGCTTATGCTGGTGTGCTTGGTACTACTTCAACTGTGCTTTTTGTTGCTGGTACTACTTACAGCGGGGTAAGGTCTTACGAGGAATATCAGACCTATAACGACCTTATGAACGTTATCCAAAGCCAGAACGGTGACCAGCTTTCCTTATATGAAATGCAGAACGCTTATTCGAATGCAATAGACCTTGCATACGAGACTGCCATAAACGGTACTTTGATAAGTCTTTCAGCGGCGATATCACTGCTTGCAAAAACTGCACGTACAACTGCGGTCACAAATGAGCTTGGCACTATTGATGATGTGATAGCTTTCGAGAAGCAGGGCTCAAAGACACCTTTAAGTAAACCCGGGAACTCTAACGGCAAAGGCGGCTATTACGAGTACATAAAGCCTGTAGATGATGTAGGAACAGAAGGCTGGTGGGGTTTCCCCGGCTCTGGCTCAGGCTCAGGCTCAGGTACTGACGTTGCTGTTCTTACAAAGCCTGTAACACGGACCACGACAAAACCAGTTGTGCTTCCTAGTAACAAGGTAAGTACAATGCCGACTTTAGGCCCTGTGCAGATAAGCCCAAGCACCTCAAGTGTTACGAATACGTTCTCTTATTCCAATTATATTAATCTAGGTGTTTTAAACTCTCTGGAAGATCCTTTGTTTAATGATCCTTTAGAGTCTCCTCTCGTAGATGGTCCTTTTTCTAATCCTTTAAAAAGAGATATTAAAGCAGAACCTCTCACTATTTATTTAGATGGTGAGACTTACGTTCAGGGTGCGGACGGATTCTTTGTTAATGTTAAGGACA
>JAKLHL010000035.1 GCA_022710165.1 Bdellovibrionales bacterium
GTTACTTCTTTGACAACGTTAGGACCTGTAACGAACATATTTGCGTTCTCGGTCATTATGGTGAAGTCGGTTATTGCAGGTGAGTAAACAGCTCCGCCTGCGCAAGGTCCGAGTATCAAGGATATCTGTGGTATGACCCCGCTTGCCATGGTGTTCCTGTAAAAGATCGAGGCATAGCCTGCAAGGGAGGCAACACCCTCTTGTATCCTGGCCCCGCCAGAATCGTTAAGACCTATAAAAGGTGCTCCGTTCTGTATCGCGAGGTCTTGAAGTCTGTTTATCTTAAGGGCGTGCATCTCTCCAAGGCTTCCACCCATTACGGCAAAGTCCTGTGCATAAACATAGACCAGTCTTCCGTTTATCATGCCATAGCCAGTGACAATGCCATCACCGTAGGCCTTTTTTTGGTCCAAGCCAAAGTCGCTGAATCTGGTAGTGGTCCAGGCGTTTATTTCTGTAAAAGTACCTTTGTCCAAAAGAGCCTCTAAACGCTCTCTGGCTGTAAGTTTTCCAGATTTGTGAAGCTTATCTACGGCTTTTTTGTCTGACTGGTTCCTGGTCCTTGTCTTTTCGTCTTTAAGGATATTAATCTTGTCATTAGTCTCCAACATCAAGCACCTCCTTGAAAAGGGGGTAGCACTAGGCTCCCAGATTAAAGTTTTAGCATGATAAATTTGAAAATGTTGACTGTTTACTAGTATATTTATGACGCAGTGCTTAATAGTCTAAAAGAGCTAAAAGCCTAGTTCTTTCCAGCACATATCGCTTCTTATGCCGAAGCGGGTAATGGCAAAATCGTACTTTATGGGGTCCTTGGGGGCTATTTTTTTGAACCCTTCGGTTATTTCAAGGGCTGTCCGCATGTCCGCGTTCTTTCTTTTGGTCCAGCCGGCACAGGTCCCAAAACGGTACATGTGGGTATCAAGGGGTATTATAAGTTTGCCGGGATCTATTTTTTGCCAGCAGCCGGGATCCACATCATCCTTTCTTACCATCCATTTAAGGTAAAGGTTGATCCTTTTGCATGCGCTGCTTTTTTCCGCATCAGGCAAAAGACTATTGGTGCCATTGCCCATGAAACTTCTCATTTCTTTAGAGAAGAACTTTAGGGCAGGTATCATATCTGTATCGCTTTTTTTGTGGCCTTTTAGGAAACAATTCTCTATGGAGCCATGTTTCTCGACTATGTTCTTTATTCCCCACAGGAAAGAGGCCATTTCTTTCCCGTCGGTGAACCTGTGCTTGAAGTTCTTAAAAGACTTTTTGAGGTCTTCTTTATTTGAACAGCTGAGGTAGCTTGAAGGGGATCTACCCATTACACCAAGTACTATCCTTACACTCTTCAGTATCTGGGCCACCCTGCCGTAAGCCAGCGACGAAGCTATGAGGCCCACAAGTTCACGGTCCTCTTTTTTATTGTAGTCGTACACAAAAACAAGCGGGTCTGGGTCCACCAGTTCCCGCTTGTTATATTTTGAGTATATCTCTTCTAACTTCTTCTTAAGTTCGACGGGCATGCTTAATCCATTGGGGAGAACTGGTCTTTTCCTACGCCGCAAAGAGGGCATACCCAGTCAGCAGGTACTTTTTCCCATGGGGTCCCTGCAGGCACGCCGTGCTCTGGGTCACCTATTGCCGGATCGTAATCGTATCCACAAACATCACAAATGTACTTTTTCATTTTATCCTCCATTATCCTTTGTATGTTGGCGCTGTTTTTGGCGCCTTTCCTTTTTTCTCTTTCTGATAGTATTCATAGGTTAAGATCTCGCCGTCCTTTATGACCTCAGAATTTACGATCTCGCCTATGAAAATATCGTGGGTGCCTACGTCCTGTACCGAGTTTACCTTAACCTCCATGACTGAAAGTGTATGGTCGGTCACAAGCCTGACCCCTGTATCTCCGGTCTTGTAATTAACGTCCTGGAACTTATCGATGTTACGGCCGGACTTAAAACCCCACGGACCAATGAATAGCATCGGCACATCTTTTTCAAGCACAGAGAGGCCGAACTTTTTTGTCTTCATTATCAGACCATGGGTAAAGGTTTCTTTGTTTATGCACACAGCAACTTGAGGCGGTGTGCTCGTGACCTGGAAAGCCGTTGTCACTATCTGACCGTTATGCCTTTCACCATCGGTGGCTGTTACTATGTATACGCCATAGCTTAGGTCCCCAATGGCTTTTCTGCCTTCACTCATCTGTTACGCTCCTGCCGTTGTAGGGTTTATTGTCCCTGTTGCATCGTTGAAAGTCCTTGCGCTGAGCTCTTTGTCCAGCATGAAAAGACCGTCCTTAGACTCGCCTATCCTTTCAAGATGACCCATTATGAGTTGAGCGTTCGCTTCTTCCTCTACCTGCTCAGCAACGTACCACTGCAGCATGTTGTTGCTTGCATGGTCCTTCTCCTGAATGCTTGCATCTACTAAGTTGTTTATCAAAGCCGTAACGTGCTGTTCATGTTTGTATATCTCTTGGAAAACATGAAGAGGCGATTTCCACTCTACTGGTGGTTCCTTTATTGTGGCGAGCCTTACGTTGCCGCCGCGCTCGTTGACGTACTTGAAGAATTTAAGTGCATGTGTTGTCTCTTCAAGGTACTGAACGTAAGTCCAGTTAGCAAGACCAGGAAGATTCATCCTCTCAAAATAAGCTGACATTGAAAGATACAAGAATGCAGAATAGAACTCTGCGTTGATCTGTTCATTCATTAATTTCTCTACTTTTTGGTTCAACATCTTAGTCCTCCTTTGCCCATAGTCCGTGCAGATTGCAGTACTCACGGGCTGTTACTTTTCCTTCTTTAAGGTCAAAGACCGCTTTTGGTGATTGGCCTGGTTTCAGGAATTCCCTGTAGCTTTTGTTACCGGAATTTATCTGGACCCACTCTATGTAGTGTTTGTCCTCCATAGGGTGCTCGACACTGCCTACTATTACAGTGTATTCTCCATCTTTTTTCTCTAGTACAGGGATGTGCTTTTCTTTAGACGCATCAACTGTACCAGCTATCATGTTCTTCATAGGCTGGTTACAGCATACCAGTGTACCGCCGCTGGCGTGTACTACTTCAACTATATTCCCGCAAACTTCACATTTGTAGATCTCAAGTAATTTTGCCATTTTCCCCTCCTTTATTTTCTTTACCAGTTCCTTGACTGTAGTTCAAAATAAGCTCTTGGATGTGCGCAGGCAGGGCTTGCTTCTGGAGCTTCTTTTCCCTGGTGTGTATATCCACAGTTCCTACAGGTCCAAGTGTGGGTCTCTCCACGTTTGAACACTTTTTCTTCTCTTATGTTAGCAGCCAGGGCATTGAACCTTGTTTCGTGCCATCTTTCTGCGGCAGCTATAGAATCAAAAACCTTTGCTACACTCTCTAAACCTTCTTCACGGGCTATCTTTGCAAATTCTGGATACATAACTGTGTTCTCATGATGTTCTCCTTCTGCGGCGTGGAGCAGGTTCTCTAAAGTGGTCCCTATTATCCCTGCAGGAAATGAAGCAGATACTTCTACTTCACCGCCCTCTAAAAGTTTGAACAATCTTTTTGCGTGTTCTTTCTCGTGATTTGCTGTTTCCTCAAAGATGACGGATATCTGTATGTAACCCTCGTTCTTTGCTTTTGATGCAGCATACGTGTAACGGTTCCTAGCCTGTGACTCACCTGCAAAAGCTGTAAGAATGTTCTTTTCTGTCCTTGTTCCTTTGATCTTAGCCATTAATTATTCCTCCCTTTTTTGTTTTTTTATGCATGAACTGCAAAGACCAGTTATCTCTATTTTGTAGCCCTGCAGTTTATACCCTAGCTTTTGTATTTCAACCGGATTTATGGGGACGTTGAAGAATATATCACCTATCTTTCCACAAGAGGTGCACCTAATGTGGCTGTGCTTAGACATATCACCATCATATCTTACTGGCTTTGTGCAGATCTTGCCGACCAGCCCCTGTTTATAGAAAGTCTCAAGGTTCCTGTATATTGTACAAAGTCCGATCTTTGGGTTCTTTTTTACGACTATTTTATAAAGTTCTTCTGCGGTAGGATGGGACATGAGCTTTCGTAGTTCATTCAAGATAAGCTCACGCTGTTTGGTGTTCTTTATCTTTGTGCTGCTGGCCTTTTCTACCCTCACCTTATCCCCTCCAATAAGATAAATGAAAATGATTCTCATTATCATTTAGTGTGTTTTTTGCCCTAAGTCAAGGCTTGTTTTATAAGGTCTGTTCATGGTAAGATGCAGGCCATGGAAAAACTAAAAGGATCACAGAAAAAATACCTTAGAGGTCTTGCCCACAGCTTAAAGCCGTTAATAACCATAGGTCATGAGGGCGTTACGGAAGCCGTTAAGAAGTTCATGGAAAAGGCCTTTGATTCCCATGAGCTGATAAAAGTAAAGTTCAATAAGTTCAAAGATGAAAAAGAAGAACTGATAGAGGTTTTGGCAGAAGCCACTCATAGCGAGGTTGCCGGACAGATAGGCAACACTGCGATATTTTACAGGATGCACCCAGATAAAGACAAAAGAAAGATAGTCCTATAACTTATAGTTGGTCGATAACAATCCAGTCAAAGAGTATCTTTTCACATTGATAACAGCGCTTGAGTTATCGTATATCTGCGAGGTGCCGTTCCCTTTAGAATATATAACACCTATGGTGAACGAGGTGGACTGCCCGTGCAGCGAGTAGCCAGTTGCAAGCCCCCACATGTCTATATGCTCTATGTTCCTTGTGGATTCTGACGGTGTCGGGGAGCTTGAGTTGTTGGTGAAGTAGCCAAGCCTTATTACGTTATTTTTGTTAATGAGGAATTCCCCTCCCATGGAGAAGTTTATTACAGGGTCGTAACCATATGGAGAGTAGATGTCTTTTCCAGGGTCTGTGAAAAGGTTGGTATCAAAAGTGAAGGTAAGATATTCCGTTGGATAAAGTGCGATACCGACACCAAGTTCAAAAGATGTATGCCTAAGACGTTTTAACGTGGTCTTTGAATAAATGAAAGTGTCGTTACCTCTTTCTTTAACGTTGGTCATAGCGTCCCATTTTGACGAATACAGGAACACTTGGCTTATGGTCAGCCCTAAAGAGAGCTTTCTGTGAGGCTCCCATCTTACACCTAACTTTGGATAAATACCTTCTTCCATCCAGCTTGAATTATAAAAAGATCCTTCTGATGTGTTATCTCCAAAAAGGATGGTCTGGCTATTACCTATCCTGTTCTTCCTGTGGTAGTAGCTTAGAGTAAGTCCTGCCGCCAGGGTAGGGCTTAACTCGTAGGCATATGATATCCCCGCAAGGTTCGTTGCGTCCTCTACGTGCATGTTCAGCGTGTATCTTGATATGGCCTCTTGTCCTGCGCTTGTTATTGGAAGGTTCTCTAAGACCTGGTCCTGATGCTGTTCAAACGAATCAGGAACGACAACAGAAAGGCCAAGACTGTGTCTGCCGAAATTCTTTATAAGACCAAAAAAGTTGGGCAAAAGTTCAGCGCTGTCCCTTTTCCAGCTATTGCCCCTTATGGCGTTCTCATAGGTCGAGTCCTGTATATGATAAGCGTTCACCGAGCCTGAAAGGTTCGCTCCAGTGGTATAGCTTATACCTGCAGGGTTATAATAACAGCCCGACGAATCATCTGAGAGGGCCACATAAGCTCCAGCCATGGTCGCAGACCTATCGCCGACGAGGATGTTCTTGTAGTGGGTTACGTCAGCCATGCTTATAGACGGTGCCAGTGCAAGTGATAGGACTATCAATATAGAGGTTCTTTTATTCATTAGAACCTTCTATTACAAAAAGCTTTTTGTTTGAATAGGTTTTTTACTCAGAGGCCTTTTGGGCTTTTATCATATCAAGTATCTTTTGCTTTAGGTCGGAGCCGCCGCTTGAAGCTTCTGCAGATGGAGGGGCCATCATCTCTTCTTCTTCCATATCAGGAGCTGAAGAACTTGCGGTGCTTGCTGGAGCTGGTTTTTTATGAGTAAGAGTTCCACCTTTTGGGGCCGATCCGACCTGTTTTGGTAACTGGTCCTTTAGTTGGTAGCCCCACTTGTAAGCGGTAGTGCCTCCATCCGGGGTCTTTTCATAATGTACGGATTCTTTATTCTCTTTACTCCCAACCTGTTCTTTTAATTTATATCCCCACTGATATGCGCGGACCTCTTTTTTACCGTCTTTGTTATAAACAGTCTCGTATATAGGTGTTGCTGCCTTGTTCTTGTTCTGCTCTGTTTTTTCTTCGGCCGCGGGGGTGCTCGTCTCTTCAGTTACAACTGTGGCATCCTGAGCATTTAGCTCCATGCATCGGAATGTCAGCAACGCACCCAATATAAATATGAATTTAAACATAAGTAAATTATAGCAATATTTATTTAAAAAGTCAACATGTTGTAGAGTTTGTTTGTGGACTTGAAATAAGGTGCGTGTTATTACAAGCGCTTATGAGAAACATAAAATTAGAAGCCATGAAGCTTCACGAAGAAATGAAAGGTAAAATGTACATGGGAGAAAAGATCCCTATGGATTTTGACAATCTCCCCTTGCTGTATACTCCGGGTGTGGCAGAGCCCTGTCTGGAAATAGCAAAAACAGCAGAAAGGGCCTACGACCTTACATGGAAATGGAATAGTGTCGCTGTTATTAGCGACGGCAGCCGCATCCTTGGACTTGGTGATATAGGGCCTGTGGCAGCCATGCCTTTATTGGAAGGTAAGGCAATGATCTTTTCACATTTTGGAAAGGTAGACGCTGTGCCTTTGGCAGTAAGCTCCGGTTCAGTTGACGAGATCGTGAATGTCATAAAGTCCGTAAGCCACGGTTTTGGAGGGATAAACCTGGAAGACATATCCATCCCGCGTTGTTATGACGTATTGGATAGGCTTATAGAGGAGCTTGATATACCTGTTTGGCACGATGACCAGCAGGGTACAGCAACTATAATAGTGTCTGCGCTGCTTAACTCTTTAGAAGTTACAGGAAAAAAACTTTCTAATGCTAATATAATCCTTTTAGGTTCAGGAGCTGCAAATACAGCCGTCTATAGGTTGTTGAGGCATGTCGGCTTAGATCCAAAACAATTCAAGGTATTCAATTCAAGAGGCATACTTGGTACACACCGTCCAGATATAATGGATGTGAAGGTGATAAGGACTATCTGTGAAGAGACCAATCCGTCCGGCAAGGACATCAGTATAGAGGAAGCATTTAAGAATGCCGACGCTGTTATAGCTCTGTCAAGATCGGGCTACGGCGGTATAAAACCTGAATGGATAAAGACCATGAGCAAAGACCCGATAGTTTTTGCTTGTGCAAATCCTATCCCAGAAATTGATCCTGTGGTGGCAAAAGAGGCTGGTGCGGCGATAGTGGCAACTGGCAGGAGCGACTATCCAAATCAGGCCAACAACGCACTCGTTTTCCCTGGCATGTTCAGGGGAGCATTGGACGTAAGGGCCAAAGGTATAAGCTGGGGGATGGCTTTCGAGGTAGCAAAAGAGATAGCACTGATGGCGAAAGAAAAGGGCCTAAGTCCAGACCGCGTGGTCCCAAGAATAGACGAGCCTAACCTTCATTTTAGGGTCGCAAAAGCTTGCGCTCTTACGGCGATAAAAGAGGGCATGGCAAGGCTGAATATCTCTAGAGATGAACTGGAAAGGACCATAGAAAAACATATAAATAGGTCTTGAAGATAAACATCAGGAGAGGTGACCGAGAGGCCGAAGGTGCACGCCTCGAAAGCGTGTGAGCTGGTAACGGCTCCGGGGGTTCGAATCCGCCCCTCTCCGCCAGTCTTCTGCTAAAACAACAAGATATAAAATAGAATTTTAAGAAGTAAAGTCTCCAGATTTTACGTATTAAAATTCTATTTTATATTTTAGGAGTTCGCGTAAGCGAATGTTGTTTTAGCAGAAGACTGATATCCGGTCCAGAGGCTTTGGGAACGCCGAGCTTTAGCGAGGCACTCCGCCCCTCTCCGCCAGTTAAGTTAAATACTTGATCATATCTTTTTTATGTCTTCAACAGGAAGAGGGCATTTCTTCGTTGTGTCTGTAGAAGCTGTAGCAGGACAGACCTCTTTAGTTAGGGCCTTGTAAGTGTTGTAAAGATGAGCTGATCCGTAGATAACGAAAACATTTCCTTTATCCAATGCAGCTACGATGTTCTTCACGAGGCAGAAATTCTTTACCTTATGTATCATGGCAAAAATGTATGGGATTGATTTTTTATTACTGGTGTCCTCAGTAAGCTTAATGACGTAACAGCCGTTGCTGTCAAAGATAGATTTAATACTTGAGGTGTCAACTGTTATGTCCTTGCAGGCAGATTCTTCTACACAATTAGTTGGGTTATTTCCCGTCTTTTGGCAGATAGGGGCTTTAAGATACGGATATGGAAGTTCCTTGGCCTTTTCTGCAAACCAGGTTTGATATTTTACTCTTTGTGCTTCTCCCTGTCTGCTGACTAGTGATCTCCTGTTAGTGCAAAAATCGTAGGCTTTCTCGAACGTGTCATAGATCACTTTGTTGGTTTGGTTGACCTTTTGCTCTTCAAGACATGCTGTTATGATGGTGTAGTCATAGTCTTCCATGCTTAGACCGACTATAGAAGTTAATATGGTAGTGAAGTCTTTTTCTGTAGGTTCACCGCCCACAACGTCTATTGTTTTTCTGGCCGTCCATATGGCAACAGAGGCTTCACCTTCATCAAGGATTGATCTTTTTGGATTATATCCGGTCTTTTCATTCTCGAGGCACACTGCATTCTGGCAGAAATCCTTGCTTATCTTTTCTTTGAACTCGTCAACCTGCTCCTGGTTCCTTTCTACTATTATAGTTTTTATATTTTGAGTGTTCTTTATCTTGATTATGGTGCTTAGAACGTTGCTGTTTATAGCTGTTTTTTTACTTCCGACCATAAGCCCTGAGTGCCCTGTGCCCATGAATATAACGTTGTTCTTTGACGGGTTTTGGTAGAACAGATAATAGAATTCATTGCTCTGAAACCCCCTTTGTGCTCCGGGAAAATCGACGTTGAATTCGTTAACTAGGCTTGTTGTAATATCAAGGTCCTCGATCTTTTTTACCTTGTCTGAACAGGTCTCGGCTGAAAAAAGACTAAAAGAGAACAAAAGGGACATAACGATAAGGGGCTTGTTCATGGTATTATACCTCTCAAGCTATACAGTATCGCGTCGATAATGATATTTCAAGTAAAGAGGGTGACAGATCCCACCCTTTCCGATAGTTTTACTGAACGTTGTTGTCAGCCATGAAGAAGCCAAGGAATATTTCAAGACCTTCCAGGCTATTTATCTCCTGATTAAAACTTGAAGTTTTTCTTGAAGCATCGGTCAGAAGTTCGACTATTAATTTGTAGTCTTCTATTAAGACTTTTAGGGTCTCGATCTCGTTCTTTATCTCTTGGATCTCTTCTTCTGTAGCTTTAAGGGTTTCTTCGTATTCTTTATTCTTTTTTACTTCTTCAAGTCTTCTTTCGTTATATAGTTGGACCTCTTTTGCTACCTGAAGGGCGTTCTTTTCTCTTTCATTTTCGTGCTTAAGATCTATGTCTTTGTGGTTTAATAGGATCTGTATTAACTCGATGTTTGCCCTGTATATTGCGAGCATCAAAGGATTTTCATCCTTATCGTTGGTGGTGTTAATATCGGCGCCCTTTTCTATGAGGATCTTTGCCATTCTTTGCAGAGGGTTGTTCTCAGCTTTAGGCTCTTTATTGAGAGCTATTGCGAGAGCAAGAGGTGAAATTCCCTTTGTTGCATCTGCAGCATCAAGGTCCAGGCCCTCTTTTGCAATAAGATAGTCAAATAGTTCTACTTTAGAACCTGATACGGCCATTCTTAAACAGGTTTCCTCATTATTGGCTGTTTTGTTCAAAAGTTTTGGGTTCTCTTTAAGGATATCATCAATTGCTTTTATGTTTGGCTCAGACTTGGCACACTCTGCAAGATATACCTTTTTTAGGTCTACCTTTTCTGCAGCAAGGCCCATTGAAAATAAAAATGCTATTATTGATACAAAAAATACACTTTTTTTCATACACAAACTCTCCCTTAAAATTAATGGTACTACTTATTAATGCAATATCAATGCCAGCCTTTTGAGCCTAATATTATTAGGTTTTTTAAGAAAGTTGGCGTAGGGCAGCTTCACAAGTGTCTATTTTCTTTACATATTTTTTTATGTCAAACTTCCTTTCAAGCCCCTTATCATTCATATAGCGGACGGTCCCAAAAATGTTCCTTCTGGTCCACGGGCGGTCATGCTTTCCAAAGCACCATGCTATTCCTGCAAAACCGTTCGGGTCCCTTCCATCAAGTTCATATTTGTTGTTAAGGCAGAGTGCGGTCTTGTACGCTTCTTGAGGGGTCTTACTCCACTCTATGATCTTTTTCCCCCAGTACATCCTCATATAGCCATGCATTTTGCCCGTTATCAGCAGTTCTTTTTGTGCAGAGTTCCAGTATGCGTCGTGGGTCTTTGCTTTTTCCAGCTCTTTGAAGCTGTATGTGTATCCTCTTTTGTCTTTTTTATGTTCGCTCAAGGTCTTTTTTGCCCAGTCTGGCAAACATTCATAATTATCATAGTCGCTGTTGTAGTGGGTAAAATTAACGGCGAGCTCCCTTCTTATTATAAGCTCCTCTAAAAATGAGTCTTTGTCCTTGGGGGAGCTGTCCTTTAACTCCATCGCTATTTGAAGTGTGGATATCTGTCCAAAGTGTATGTAAGGACTTAAGTTGGAAGTGTAGTCCAGCGAGGGGTCGTTCTTTAGCTCTTCGTATTTGGTGAGCTTTTTTGATATGAATGACCTTAATATCTTTAAAGCCGGGTTCGTTCCTCCCCTATAGAAAGGGGACGGCATAACACTTTTATCGATATCAAGACTTTTAAGGATCTTGTCTATGTTCAGGTCTTTTGTACCAGACATCTTTGTTTTCACACGACGCTGTTTTAACTCTGTTAGGTATTTTGTCATGGCGCTTTTTATCTTAGGCCTTATAGTGGCGGCACTGTATTCCTCTTTTTGTGAGGCCTCTTCTACAGGCACTATTACGTCGGACTCCACCTGGACAACGGTACATGTGGCTTTTCTTGCAAGGTCCTTCCTCCACTGTCTTTGTACCTTTGTGTAGGCCGCATCACAGACGGTGAGGGATGCTTTTTTAGAGAGCCTGAGCGCAAGTTCTACCGGTCCAGATACAGATGCCTCAAACCCTATTCCCATTTTTTTAAACTCAATGCTTAGTTCCTTTAGGCCTTCAAGCATGAAGTGGTAGTGTCTTAGATTCGCCTCTGGAAAATCTGGCGTTATACCAAAACAGACA